>DATBWB010000074.1 GCA_036514995.1 Candidatus Acidiferrales bacterium | reverse complement strand
AGGGCGACCTGACGGCGATGGAAATCGCCCAGGTCTTCGGGTTTGAGCCGCCAGCGGATTTCGGGATGGCGAGCGAGCGTGCCCGTGCCCGAGCAAGGCACGTCCACCAGGATGCGGTCAAATTTCACCCCGAACGGCAGTGGCCGGCTGCCATCCAGCGCCACCAGCGGCACGGTGTTCACGCCGACGTTGAGGAGCAGCGTGCGCGTCCGCCGAAGACGATGCAGGCGACGGTCGGCGCCAAAGAGGGTCCGCGGGTTCCCGCGTAGATCGAGCAGCGCCGCGAGCTGCGCGGTTTTGCCGCCGGGCGCGCAGCAAAGATCGAGCACACGATTGCCTGGCCGCGGCGCGAGCCCCGATCCTGTCGGGGCGAGCAACAGGGCAATCATCTGTGAGGCTTCATCCTGAATGGCCAGCCAACCGCGCTGCCAGGCCTCGCTGCGCTGGATATTCCCGCTGCGAATGGTAATCGCATCCTTAAGCCATCGGCTTTCTTCCCACTCGATCTTGTCCCCGGCAAGCAGCGCGAGAATTTCTTTCGGTGAAGCCCGCGCGGTCACCAGGCGACAGCTCAGCCGGGCATGCTGGTTGTTCGAGGCAAGCAGGCTTTCCGTGCGGTTGCTGCCAAACGCAGCCAGCCAGCGCTCGACCAACCATCCGGGATGAGAGTGGAGAATGGCCAGCCGTTCGGCGGCTGAAAGTTCCTGCGGAAGAAATCCTTCAAGGGCTCCTCTGCCCAAGGCCGATGCGCCCGGGGCGCGCCGCCCGGCTTTCCGAAGCACAGCGTTCACCAGACCTGCCGCGGAACGTTTGCGCGCGAACTTCACCAGCTCCACCGACTGGTCAACGGCGGCTGCTTTTGGGATGCGCTCGAGAAAGCGCATTTGATAGAGACCGAGCCGCAAAGCGAGCCGCACCTCCCAGTCCAGCCTGGCCAGCGATTTGGCAGCAATCTTTTCGAGCAAGAAGTCGAGCTGGCCCTGCCAGCGGAGCACGCCGAATACCAACTCGTGTGCGAGCCTGCGATCTTCTTCCTTCAGGTTTGCCGTCAGGGGCGAGTGCAGCAGCTCAGTGGCGTAGCTGGCCGTGCGCTCGACCCGGGCCAAAATTTGAAACGCGATTTGGCGAGAAGCAGTGAGGGGCACCTGTTCCCCATCGTTGCCAGTCAGCAAAATTTGTCGCCGGTCAGGAGCTTCATCCCATTCATGAAATCAAGCGCCGAGATGCGCTTCCGATTTTCCAGTTGAAGCTCGTCCACCCGCAGAGGAGTCTGGCCGCCACAGGTGACCATAAGCCGGCCGGATTCCACAAAAATGGTTCCCGGCGGATGCGCTCGAAGCGGGCCGGCTTCCGGCCAGCTTCGCCAAAGGTGGCACAACTGACCGCGAAAAGAAGTGAAGGCCCCCGGCCAGGGCGCAAAGCCGCGAATCCGGTTGTGAATTTGTTCCGCCTTGAGATTCCAGTCGATCCGCCCCTCGTCTTTCTTGATACGGGGCGCGTAGGTAGCGAGCGCGTTTTCCTGCGGTCTCTCGATGATCGTCCCGGCTTCAAGCCCGCGCAACGTCCGAACCATCAGGTCGGCGCCGAGCGCGCTGAGGCGGCCGGCGAGCGTTCCGGCGGTATCGCCAGGAGCAATTTCCACTTCCTGCTGCAAGAGGATGGGGCCGGTGTCCATCCCCGGATCAATTCTCATGGTGGTTACGCCGGTCGCGCTCTCGCCGTTCACAATCGCCCACTGGACAGGCGCCGCTCCCCGGTATTTGGGCAGGAGGGATGCATGCAGGTTGATCCAACCATATTTCGGGATGGCGAGCAGGTCCGCCGGGATGATCTGTCCGTAGGCGATAATCGCGACGGCGTCCGGCCGGGCTCGCTCGAAAAATTGCCGCGCTGATTCGCTGCGCATTTTTTCCGGCTGATAAACATGAAGGCCGTGCTCGAGCGCGACTTCCTTTACCGGCGCGGCAGAAACTTTCTGCCCGCGCCCGCGCGCCCGGTCAGGCTGCGTAACCACCGCCTGGACGGGAAACTTTTCCACCAGCAGCTTGCGCAGCGTGGGAACGGCGAACTCGGGCGTGCCGCAGAAAACCAGGTTCATGATAGCGGTTCCTTCGTCAGTCCGTCCTGCGACGGGGGACTGGCGGGAGTGAAATCCGGAAGAAATCAGGGCAGGTTCCCTACTGGTTCCGACACTTGAAACTTGAAATTCATCACCGGACACTCGGCGAGTTTCGAATTTCGCTTTTCGATTTTCGCATTAATCTTAATCTTGAGGCCTACCACTCGCCCGCCTTGACCTTCTTCTTGATTTTGCGCTTGATCATATCGCGCTTGAGGAAGCTCAAGTGGTGGATGAAGAGCCGGCCGTCGAGGTGGTCCAGCTCGTGGCAGAAGGCGCGGGCCAGCATATCTTCGCCTTTCATCTCGTACCACATCCCGTGGACATCCCGGGCGCGCACGGTGACAAATTTCGGCCGCCGCACGTGAGCGCGAAAGCCCGGCAGGCTCAGGCAACCCTCCTCCTGGGAAACTTCGCCCTCGACGTGCAGGATCTCCGGATTGGCGAGCACGAGCCTTGCTTCGGGGCGCTCGCCCGAGGTGACATCAATCACGAGCAACCGCCGGTTCACGCCGATTTGGGGCGCTGCCAACCCGACCCCCTGAGCGGCGTACATGGTCTCAAACATGTCGTCCACAAGCTTCTTGAGCGATTCATCAAACGTGGCGACGGGCTCGGCGGGTTTTTCCAGCACCGCGTCGCCGTACTTCACGATGTCGTAAATCATCTGGATTAGTGCCGTTCCAACTTAGTGAGCCGATGCATTATACCCACGCGCTGCAAGCTCCAAGGATGCATGTGGCTCAGGTGCCACGCACCCACAAGTTGGTACGAGCAGGAAATAGCCCGAAAGAGTTGGAACGGCATTAGAACTCCCGCAGTTGCTGCTGATAGCCTTCAAAATTCCGGCGCACCTCGGCCAGCGTGTCGCCGCCAAATTTTTCGAGGAAGGCGCGCGCCAGCGCCAGCCCAACCATCGCCTCGCCGGCGCAGCCGGCTGCCGGAACCACGCAGACATCGGAGCGTTCATAAGCTGCGCGGACCACCTCCTTGGTGACCAGATCCACCGATTGCAGCGGCCGGCGCAGCGTGGAAATCGGCTTGAGGTAGCCGCGAACCACCACATCTTCGCCGTTGGTGATCCCGGCCTCGAGCCCGCCGGCATGATTGGCCACGCGGGTGAAGCGGCGCTGTTCGGCGTCATAGCCGATGGCGTCATGCACTTCCGAGCCAGGCATCTGGGCCGCCCAGACACCCGCTCCGATTTCCACGGCTTTTACCGCCTGAATCGACATCACCGCCTGGGCCAGTTGGCCGTCCAGCTTTTCATCCCAGTTGGCGTGCGAGCCCAGCCCCGGCGGAACGTGATGGGCGACCACTTCAAAGATGCCGCCCACCGAATCACCCTCCTTGAGAGCCCGGTCCACTTCCGCCTTCATGGCTTGCTCGACGCGGGAGTCCACGCAGCGCAGCGGCGAATCGAGATTTTCGTTCGCGGCAACAATTTCCTCCCAGCTTGCTGCGCGCTCGAGCCGGACGCCGCCGACCGCTAGCGTGTGGCTCCACACCTCGATGCCGAACTCGCGCAAGAGCAGCCGGGCCATGGCCCCGGCGGCCACCCGCGCCGCTGTCTCCCGGGCGCTCGCTCGTTCGAGCAAGAAGCGGGCGTCGTGCAGGTCGTATTTGAGACAGCCGGCGAGATCCACGTGGCCCGGGCGGGGTTGCGTCAGCGGGCGTGCCCGGTCGGCTGGCGGCTCCTGCGTCACCGACATGGTCTCCTGCCAGTTTGCCCAATCGCGGTTTTCGATCTGGAGCACGATGGGAGCGCCGATGGTTTTTCCGTGGCGGATGCCGGAAAGCGCCTGCACATGATCCTTCTCGATCTTCTGGCGGCCACCACGACCGTAGCCCAACTGCCGGCGGTGAAGCTGGGCGTTCAAAAAATAAAAATCCACCGCGAGGCCCAGCGGCAAGCCAGAAATCAGCGCGATAAGGCATTGTCCGTGTGATTCTCCGGCGGTTTGAAAGCGAAGCATCTTGACTCGAGCGGCCTGCCGCGGCGGGCGCGTTTCATCAGCCTCGCATAGTCGCCGCGGCGACCAAACAGCGGCCTGTATGCGCCACCCGGCGCAGAAACTGGCATTGTACCCAAGGCATCGAGGAGCGTCAAAACAATGCCTAGGCAACTCCCTTGACGCTTGGGTAAGGGGAAGCTAGATTGGTCGCCGGAGCGACCCATGGGGGCTTTGAGCGTCCTTTCCGAGATTCTCAAGCGCAGGGTTTTGGCTGTCCAGAATTACACCCTCCTCTCGGCCCGGTCAGTCAGGAACCTCGCCGGGCATCCTCGCTATCTCTACGACACCATGGCGCAGATGGACATCATCGGCGTGGGGTCGCTCCCGATTGTCATCCTCACCGGATTTTTCATCGGCGCGGTGCTGGTCTTGCAGACGGCGGCGCAGTTCATGGCGTTCGGGGAAGCCGCGCTGACCGGCGACATCGTGGCCCTTTCCCTTGTGCGCGAGATCGGGCCGGTGATCACCGCGCTGCTGGTGGCCGGGCGAAACGCCTCAGGCATTGCCTCCGAGCTTGGCTCGATGGTGGTCACCGAGCAAGTGGATGCGATGCGGGCGATGGGCACTGACCCCACGCGCAAGCTGGTGACACCGCGGGTGGTGGCCACCACCTCCATGCTGCCCCTGTTGACGATTGTGGCCGATTTCGTCGGCCTGGTGGGCGGCTTCATCGTGGCTTTTTTCGAGATTCACCTGAGTCCGGTTCAGTTCTGGACGCGGGCAGTCGGCGCGCTCGAATTCAAGGATCTGGTCCAGGGCCTGGCCAAGCCGTTTCTGTTTGGCTTCATTGTCTCCTCCGTCGGCTGCTATTATGGCTTGACGACTCGGGGCGGCACACAGGGCGTCGGCCGCTCGACCACCGAGGCCGTCGTCACCTCCTCGGTGCTCGTCCTCGTGTCAGACTTTTTCGTAACCAAGTTTCTGCTATGGGCGCTGGAAATGTAAGCGGCCGGGGCGCCGCCGCCGGCTACGCGATTTGCTTCGAAAACGTCTCCCTTGCGTTTGAGGGGAAGCCGGTGCTGCGCGAGATCACCTTCGCGGTGCCGGAGGGGGAAACGCTGGTCTTGCTCGGCGAAAGCGGCGCCGGCAAGACGGTGCTACTCAAACTCGCTCTGGGTTTGCTGCGGCCTGACGCGGGCCGCATCTCGATCCTCGGGCGGGAAATCACCGGCCTGGCGGAAGAGGAGCTGTTCGAGATCCGGAAAAAGATTGGCATGGTGTTTCAGGAAGGAGCGCTGTTCGATTCGCTTTCGGTGGCGGAGAACGTTGCCTATCGCTTGCAAGAAGAGGGCGTGCCGGCCGAGGAGCTCGTGGCGCGCGTGCGCCAGGCACTCTGCTTTGTCGAGATGGAAGGGGCGATGGTCAAGCTGCCGGCCGAGCTTTCCGGCGGGATGCGCCGGCGAGTGGCGATTGCCCGGGCGCTGATCAGCAAGCCGCCCATCCTTTTTTACGACTCACCGACCGCCGGGCTCGATCCCGTCACTTCCGAAACGATCTTGTCGCTGGTGCTGCGGCTGCGCGACCTGGAGGGCGCAACCTCCGTCCTGGTGACCCAGCGCCTCCAGGACGGCTTTGCGGTGGCGAACTATTACTTCGACCGGGAGGCAAACCGGCTGCGTCGGGCTACCGGCCCGACGAACGGCGCCGGCGGTCGTCATGATACGCGCACCATCTTCATGATGCTGCGCGACGGAGAGATTTTCTTTGAAGGCGCGCCGGAGGAGATGGCCCGCAGGGGCGATCCCTACCTCGAACAGTTCTTGCGCTGAGGACCTGCCCTGTACCATTCCGGTACAGGGCCTGCCCGGCCAACGGCGGGGCAGGAACGAGTCGCGTGGAAAGGGAGGCATGTCATGGCAAAGCGAGGCGAACTTTCTTGGACCCAGCTCCGTGTGGGATTGCTGGTGATTGTGGCGCTGATGATCTTCATGGTGGCGATCTTCTACATCACTGGCCGGGGCAAGTTGCTCGCCGGTAAATACACGCTCGTCACCTACCTGCCCGAGGCGCAAGGGCTCAAAGAGGGCGCGCCGGTGCGCCTGGCCGGCGTCGAGGTGGGCAACGTCGATCGGGTGCAACTCTCGCCCTATCGCGGCGACACGGCTCGCAGCGTGGCCATCACCATGCGCATCCTGAAGAGCTATCAGCCGGATATTCGCGCCGATTCCAAGGCCTCCCTGATCACGGAAGGATTGCTCGGCGAGCGGATGGTGGACATTACCCGCGGCTCTCAGGGGCCGCCGCTGGCCGACGGCGGGACGGTTCAGGGGAAGGAAGAGGCGGCGATTAAGTTGATCATCGAGCGCACCAATGAGGTTGTTTCCAACCTGAGCGTCATGACCGATCAGATCCGCGACATTGTCAGTCGCGTCCAGGCCGGCCAGGGGACGCTCGGCAAGCTCGTTCGAGATGAAACGCTCTACCACCGCGTCAATGCCGCTGTGGATGACGTGCACAAGCTGACGCAGCGAGCTGCCGCCGGCGAGGGCACGTTTGGGAAATTGATGGTCAGCGATGAGTTGTACGACCGCGCCAACGCGACGATGAAGCGGTTCGAGACCATGGTAGCCGACGTCGAGGCCGGCAAAGGAACCGTGGGCAAATTGCTCCGCGATGAGGCCATGGCCGCCCAGACCACGCAGATGGTCGAGCGCATCAACTCGGCCTTCGGCGACATCGAGGCCGGCAAAGGTACGCTCGGAAAACTGGCCAAAGATCCGGCGCTCTATGACGAAGCCAAGTCCACTTTTTCGAACCTCAACAACGTGACCCGCAAGCTCGACAAGGGCCAGGGCACTTTCGAAAAATTGATGGACGATCCAAAGCTCTATGACAATGCCAACGGGCTGGCGGAAGACCTCCGCGGCTTTGTCGCCGACTTTCGCGCCAACCCGAAGAAGTACATGCGGTTCAAGTTCGGAGTGTTGGTGTTCTGAGCCGGGAGGTCATGATGCGATTCCTTCTTTTGGCAGCGCTCTTGACTCTTGGGATTGCCTCGCTGGCGGAGCAGCGGCCAGCCGATCTGGTGTTGCGTGGCGGGCCCGTGATCACGCTCGAAGACAAGCAGCCGGAAGCGCGGGCAGTGGCAGTGACCGGGGGGAAGATCGTTTACGTGGGCGACGAGAATGGGCTGCGCGGGTACATCAGTCCGGGCACGCGGGTGGTGGAGCTCAACGGTCGCGCCGTGACGCCCGGCCTTCAGGACGCCCACGCGCATATGTTGGGCCTCGGCCAGTCACTGGAACGTTTGGACTTGCGCGGGCGCAACCTGGAGCAGATTCGCGCTCTGGTGGCGGCTGCCGCCAGGTCCGCCGCGGCGGACAAGCCGGGCGAGTGGATTTTCGGCCAGGCTTGGGACCAGACCGATTTTCCCAACAGGCAGTTCCCCACGCACGCCATTCTGGATGAGGTCGCGGCCGATCATCCCGTTCTCCTGTCGCGCGTGGATGGCCACGCCATCTGGGTCAACCGCAAAGCGATGGAAATGGCCGGCGTGACCCGCCAGAGCAAAGAACCACCCGGCGGAAAGATTCTCCGCGACGACCGGGGCGACCCAACCGGCATCTTTCTCGATAACGCCAACGACCTGATCGAAGCGAAAATTCCGCCGAGCAGCCCGGAGGTTCTCCAGCGACAACTGCTGGCCGCCATGAAGGAGTGCAATCGCTACGGCCTGGTGCGGGTCCACGACGCTGGCGTCAGCAAGAGCGGGCTTGAGGCTTACAAGGCGCTGCTCGGGCAAGACAAGATGACTGTGCGCATCTACGCCATGATCGGCGCCTACGATGGCGCAACGGATCTGGCGAATCCCGATTCCACGCTGAACCATTACTTGGCGCGCGGGCCGGAAGTGGATTTGGGCGAGGGGATGCTGACGGTGCGCAGCATCAAGATGATGGCCGACGGCGCGATGGGCTCCCGCGGCGCGGCTCTGCTCGCGCCCTACCGCGACGATCCCGGCAATTCCGGCCTGATGCGCGAAAGCGAAGAGTCCATTTATCGCGTCACGAAGGCCGCTCTCGAAAAGGGTTTTCAGGTGAATGTGCACGCCATTGGCGACCTCGCCAACCGCGTTACCCTCAATGCGTTTGAACGGGCCCGCAAAGAGGTTCCGGCGGCGCGAGATCCGCGGTTGCGGGACGAGCACGCGCAGCTCGTCGCCCCGGAGGACATTCCTCGCTTTGGCAAGCTTGGCGTCATCGCTTCCATCGAGCCTACGCACGCGACTTCCGACATGAAGTGGGCCGAAGCGCGCGTCGGCCCCCAGCGCGTCAAGGGTGCCTACGCCTGGCGGTCTATTCTGAGCGGGGGAGCGCGGCTGGCTTGCGGCTCGGATTTTCCGGTTGAACTCGTCAACCCGGTTCTTGGCCTGTACGCCGCCGTGAGCCGCCAGGACGTGGATGGCAACCCGCCCGGCGGCTGGTTGCCGCAGGAACGGCTCACCGCGCTTGAGGCGCTTCGATGCTTCACCACGGATGCGGCCTACGCTGCCTTTGAGGAAAAAGAGGAGGGCAGCATCGCCGTCGGCAAACGCGCCGATCTAGTCGTGTGGAACCACAGCCCCATACAAACGGCGCCCAGGGACGTTCTGAGCGCGGCGGTCGAGATGACCATAGTGGGTGGCAAGGTTGTGTACGAGGCGGGCGCCAAGGCGCAGCAGTAGTGACGTGCGCGGACAACCAGCTAGGTGCCTAAGTTTTGAAAGTTCCAGTACCTTCAAGGGTCAGCTGGGGACAGGGTAAGTTCGGTTATGGGAAACTGTATTTTTCTACAATAAACGGTACCAGAAGTAGCTAGCCTCCTCACCAACTTCGGCGTGTTCTTGTAACCTCTTGAAAACATGAACCGCCCATGTTGTATCCCTCGACTCCTCGTTTGGAAGGTAAACTGCTTCGCAGAAAGCCAGTAGTTGGGTGTCCAATAGCGTTGCCTACCTGCTTCCGCGTGGAGGGGGCGGTGGGGGGAGGGCATACGCGTAAGGCAGCCCTGTTTCCTGGAATGACATTTTGGTACGGAGGCGTAGTATGAACAGCCAGAACATTTGGAGGGCATGGGTGTGTCCGCTCTCCTTCGCTTTGTTGCTTTACTTCGTCGTGCTTCCGCCAGCCGCAGCTCAATATTCAGAGACCACAGGGGTGATCCAAGGCACGGTAAAGGACCCAACGGCCGCTGTGGTTCCCGGGGCCAGCGTGGAACTTAGCAGCATCGCCCTGATCACAGCCAAGAAAATTGAAACTGACAGCTCAGGCTACTTCCGGTTTGTAAATCTGCCTCCTGGGAATTATTCCCTTCTGGTGACCGCACAGGGCTTCAGCCAGCAAAACCGGACAGAAATCAAGCTTGAGGTCGGCAAGGTCCTCACCATTGATGTCACCCTCGAAGTCGGCGCGGTGACGCAGACCGTTGTCGTGGAGTCGGCCCCGCTGCAGATTGACACTACCTCGAACAAGGCGGCGGTGAACTTCACATCCGAGCAAATCACAAATATGCCCAAGGGCCGTTCGGCCTTCTTGATGCTTGGTTTAGCCCCGGGGGCGCGGTTTGAACCCTTGCAGGGGAGCGTCCGCGGGGACGCACGAGGCGTGGACGCCGGGTTTCAAATCGATGGCGCCAGTGACGGCGAAAACGTCTATGCGCTGGAGGGGATGGACACCACCAACATCCGCACCGGAGGCATTGGAGTCAATCCTCCCTCAGACTTCGTGCAAGAAGTGCAGGTCAAGAGCAGCGGCATGGAAGCGGAGTACGGCGGCGCGCTCGGTGGTGTGGTCAACATAGTGGAAAAACGGGGCGGGAGCACCTGGCATGGCGCCGGGCTCCTGTACTACCGTTCGGATGTTCTCCAGGCGAGCGAGCGGGTCACGCTTCGCCTGAATCCGACATACCCGCTGCAAACTGGCATCCGACTTTCGGAGCCGGCCGAGAATTACCAACCCAAGGAAGACCGTTGGAAGCTGCTTGAGCCTGGCTTTGAGGCCGGAGGGTTCGTCCTGAGGGATAGGTTATGGTTTTACGGTAGCTACATCCCGTCCATGTTTCGGCAAACCCGGACGGTCTTTGTCAACTTCGTCCCCGCAGCTCCGCAGTCTCCCTTCACTGGCCCGCGCGACTTCCCAACAACGGACACGACTCATTACGCGTTAGGCCGGTTGGACTGGCAGGCCGCACGAAAGGTCCGTGCCAGCTTCGGTTGGCATTACGCTTATCGGCGCGCAACCGGCCAGTCGGTTCCCCGGACTGATAGCCCATTCTTCGATCCCAACGCACCGGACCTGGACCCCTCTCTCTCAGGCACTCAACGCAACCAGTTCAACCCGGACAGCACACGCGATCCGGGGACCTTCCGTGCGGACACTGGGTTTGTTGCACCCAATTCGACTTACACGGTGAACGCGGACTGGACCATTAGCCCCAAGTTTGTCGTGACGGGGCGATATGGCTATTGGTTCACGAACCGAGGAGATCGCGGAAGACCGGTGGGCGTCCGCCGCGAATACATACTGGCGACGGCGGGCGTGACGGGCCTGGACGGGTCGGCAATCCCGGCTGGCGTCCAGGGGCCGGCCGACTTCTCCAACATCCCGAGCAACAGCCAGACCATTTTCGACGTGCTGACCCGCCACGGCCTCAATGTGGACGCGTCGTACGTGTTCCGGGCTGGCGGCACCCACACGTTCAAGGGCGGCTACGCGTTCAACAGACTGGCGAACGACGTGCAGAATGCGTTCAACACCGCGTGGGTGCGAATTTACTGGGGTCAGGACCGAACGTCCAGCGTGATTACTGGAGCGGGACAGGCGTTTTGCGCCCCCACTGGCGCCAATCGGACGCGCAACAGGACCCTCTACGGCATGGACGTCTGCCAAGGCATCTACGGGGCTTACCTGGTTGGAGTTAGCACTGAGACGACAGGCAAGGTTTCTAGCTTCAACAACTCTCTCTATGTTCAAGATACCTGGCAGGTGGGCAGAGGCATTACCTTGAACCTCGGTGTCCGGTTTGACAAGGAGTATCTGCCCTCCTTCAAGCCGTACCCGAACGACCCTCTTGCCTCCCGGCCTATTGACTTCGGCTTCGGGAGTAAGGTAGGTCCCCGGCTCGGAGGGGCTTGGGACGTTTTCCGGAACGGCAAAATGAAGGTGTACGGCAGCTGGGGTTTCTTCTACGACATCATGAAGTACGAGATGCCGCGGGGCGCGTTTGGCGGCGAGTACTGGCATGATTGTTGGTTCACGCTTGACACCACCGACCTCAGCACCATCAACCCGCAGCGAGACGCCGGCGGCCACAGTTGTCCGGGGGCCGGCGGCACGCCCGGCGACAAGATCGAAGAGATCGACTGGCGAGCGGTTGCGAACGACCCGAGTGATAACCGGATTCCAGCCGACACGAAGCCCATGCGCCAGCGGGAATTGGTCTTTGGAGCGGAGTATGCCCTGCGCTCCGACCTCGGTCTTGAAGTCCGCTATGCCCGGAAGCGGCTCGACCGAACCATCGAGGACACGGGGTACTTTGACGCTCTGGGGGAGAACTACTATATCGGCAACCCCGGTGAAGGCATTCTCGTGAACCCCGTCAGCGGCGTGTGCCCCACCTGCCCGAACCAGCCCAAACCCATGCGCAACTACGACGGGGTGGAATTCAAGCTAAGCAAGCGTTGGTCGCACAACTTCTTCTTCACCACGTCGTACACGTACAGCCGGCTCTACGGCAACTACAGCGGGCTCACCAGTACTGATGAGGTTGGTCGGCACAGCCCCAACGTCAACCGTTTCTTTGACCTGCCGCACATGGCCTGGAACGCGCAAGGCCAGCAGGTGTTTGGCTTGCTGCCGACCGACCGGCCCCACACCTTCAAGTTCTACGGCGCCTATAGGCTAAAGTGGTGGGGAATGGAGAGCACCTTCGGCCTGACGCAGGTGGCTTACTCTGGCACTCCGCTCACCACCGAGATCGGGACTATCGGCAGTCTGACTTCGTCCTCACCGGTGGAGGGTAGGGGCAACTTCGTTCCGTTGTCCCGCGACCCGGCCACAGGCAACTGGATCGCCGGAGGTATCGAAAAAGGGAAGCGGACCGATGCCTTTACTAACACCGACTTCCTGTACGTCCACGAGTTCAAACTGAGCAAGACGAACGAGGCGCTGCGTGCGGCGTTCGAACTCAACGTGAGCAACCTCCTGAACCAGTCCAATGTTCTCTCCATCTATTTCCGCGGCCCCCGCACCGGTGTGCTCACCTTCCCCATCACGGGGAGCGCCATTCCCGACTGGGCGGCTTTCTTTGCTGGATTTGATTGGGTGGCAAAAGCCAACGCCCAGAGCAAGGTGATGGACAGCCGGTACGGTACTTCGCAATACTTTCAGGTTCCCCGGTCGCTTCGGATGAAGATAAAGTTCAGCTTCTAGGAAGCAGGACCGGCACGACACATTAACAACCAGCCAGGGGTGAGGCCAAAGGCCTTACCCCTTTTGTTTTGGCGCCAGTTTCCAAGCCCTTTCGCCGCTGGCTCTAGCTGTTGGGAGGCACACTCACGTCCAGAGCGGTGCCCACCCGTAACCCACCATCAGGAACGCAAGGATCGCGGCGGAACTTCCGTCAATTTATGCTCCAGGCGTGCAGGGAGCGGGAATTGACCTGGTGCGGTCTTTTAAGAAAACGGTCTTCCGTGACAAGAGCTTATACGTCTAATGAAGCGACGGGCTCAGCCGGCGAGAGGGGGTGAGAAAACCGAGGAGGAACACTATGGCTGGTTGTGCAGTAACTCTTTGGGCGGGGTGGGTCTTGGGAAAGTCCCCAATCTGTTCTAAAATTAAGAGGTTTCGGCAGGTGTCGGGGCGGCCTCCGAATGGGAGAAACTTTTTGAGGAGTACCGACGTAGTAGAAGAAGGGCGGAGTTTCCCGTTCGTTGAGTTTGACCAGCCTGGGCACCTGAGCCCGGAAGTCAAGAGTAGGTGGTCATGAAACGCTGGAAAAAGATCCTTTTGATTATCGGCGGCGTAGTAGTCCTTGCCGGGATCGTCCTCTACAGCATCAAGTCCTATAACCAGGGCGTGGTGACGGTGCAGACCGGCAAGGTCGGCAAGCAAGACCTGACGCAACTGGTGACTGCCTCCGGACAAATCAAGCCCAAGGATACGGTGAACGTCAACGCCGAGGGCTTCGGAAAAATCGTTCAGATCCCGGTGAAAGAGGGCGACCGGGTAAGGAAGGGCCAGACGCTGCTGCGGCTGGAATCCACCCAGCCGGCCGCGGATGTGGCCGCGCAACAAGCTTGGCTCCAGTCCTCCGTGCAAGCGGTGAAATCGGCCCAGGCGAACTCCCAGAGCGCGCAGGCGGACCTGACGCGGAGCAAGGCTGATTTCGACCGAGCCAAGTTGAATTGGGAACGGGCGCAAGGCCTCTTCAAAGACCAATTGATTGCCCGGTCGGAGTTTGATGCCCGGAGGGCGGAGTTTGAAAGCGCCCAGGCGGCGGTCGAGCTCGCCTCGGCGCGAGTCGAGCAGGCGAAAGCCGACCTCGAGCGAGCGCGCTACGGCCGGCAGCAGGCTGAGGCGACCCTGGCGCGAGCCGCTGACGTGCTTCACAAGACCACCTATATGGCGCCGCTCAACGGCACGGTGACGACGCTGCCCGTGCACGTCGGCGAGAACGTTGTCCCGGGCATCCAGAACGTCAGCGGCAGCTTTTTGATGACCATTGCCGATATGTCCGTCATCACCGCCGAGGTCAAGGTGGACGAAACCGACATTGTCAACCTCAAGCTCGGCCAGGAGGCCGATGTCACCATTGACGCCATCCCCGACAAGACCTTCAAGGGTCACGTCACCGAGATCGGCTCGAGCGCCATCATTCGCTCGACCGGACTGGCTACTTCGCAGGTAACCGGCGGATCGCAGGAGGCAAAAGATTTCAAGGTGGTCGTCACCCTCGGCAACCCGCCGGACAATCTGCGCCCGGGTCTCTCCACCACCGCCAAGATCGTCACCGCCACCCGCAAGAACATCGTGGCCATTCCCATCCAGGCGCTGACCATCCGCACGCAAAAGGAACTGGACGAGGCGGAGAAGGCCAGTCAGAAAAAAGGCAAAGGCGGCACCACGCTCGCCGCCGCCAAGAATGTGGCCGCTGCCGATGATCCCAAGAAGGACGCCAAGAAGGAGATCCAAGGAGTCTTCGTGACGCGCGACCGGCGGGCTTTCTTTGCTTCCGTTACCACCGGCATTACCGGCGTAACCGATATTGAAGTGCTCAGCGGGTTGAACGAGGGCGACGAAATCGTGACCGGCAGCTACAAGGCGTTGCGCACGCTGAAGCCGGGTGCCCGCGTCAAGATCGACAACAAGGCGAAGAGCGACGAGGAGAAAGAGCAAAGCAGCAGTTAACCTGCCCCGAGTGGGCCGGCCGGGAGAGCGGCTACGCCAGGCAATCAGCTAATGGAAGGAACCGCTGGATATGGCTACTCAGGCAATCGCGGGTGATGGCCTGCGCCAGGACTTGATTGACCGCGGCTGCATGATCTGCACGGAAGGGCTCTGGAAGACCTATGAAATGGGCGCCGAGCAGATTCATGCCTTGCGCGGTCTGGACCTGGAGATCAACAGCGGAGAATACTGCGCCATCATGGGCCCGTCGGGCTCCGGCAAATCCACCTTGATGAACCTGATTGGTTGCCTCGATACGCCCAGCCAGGGCAACTACTGGCTCAACGGCCGCCCGGTGAGCCGGATGAACGACGACGAGCTGGCTTACATCCGCAATAAGGAAATCGGCTTTGTCTTTCAGACCTTCAACCTGCTGCCGCGGGCAACAGCCCTGCACAACGTGGAACTGCCGCTCATTTACAACGGCACGCCGGCCGAGGAGCGCATCAAGCGCGCCAAGAGGGCTATGCACGAAGTGGACCTGGACGACCGTATGCTCCACCGGCCCAACGAACTGAGCGGCGGGCAACGCCAGCGGGTGGCGATTGCCCGGGCGCTGGTCAATAACCCCTCCATCCTGCTGGCCGACGAGCCCACCGGCAACCTGGATACCCAGACGGGTGCCGAGATCATGCTCCTGTTCGATAAACTTTACGACCAGGGGAACACCATCATCCTGGTGACCCACGAGCGCGACGTCGCCGCCCATGCCCACCGCATCATCCACATCCGCGATGGCCGCGTCGAACTGGATGAAAAAGTAAAGGCGTAAAAGAGGCAAAAAGGGCTCTTCGGCGGAAACTTTCGCCTTCTCCCGTTCGTACAAAAGAGGGGAGATTCCTCGGCCCTGCCCCTCCGGAAGTTCTTATGAACACCTACGCGTCGGTGGCCATTGCGGTGGACAGCCTGCGCAGCCACAAGCTCCGGAGCTTTCTGACGCTGCTCGGCATCATCATCGCCACCGCCACCCTGATTTTTGTGATCGCGGTGATCAAAGGGCTGGATGGCTATATTGCCGATCGCGTGGCCAACCTGGGTTCGAACGCTTTTCTCATAACCCGCTTCCCCATCATCACCAATTTCGATGATTACGTGAAGGCGGTGCGGCGCAACCGGCCGATCACCGTCGAAGATTTTCAGGCGGTCAAGGAGCGCCTGACCCCGGCCAGCGAGGTTGGGCTGCAATCACAAACCCGGCGCGACGTCCGCTATGGCACTCAGCTTTGGACGGATGTTTCCGTAAGGGGCGTTACCGCCAACACCATCGAGATCGGGATCGAACAGGTGGACACCGGCCGGTATATCACCGAATCGGACGATGCCCATCGCGCCGCGGTGGCCTTCATCGGCCGCGACGTGGTCGAGCGCCTCTTCCCCAACGTGGACCCGGTCGGAAAAGTGCTTCTGGTGGACGGAAGGCCCTTTGAGGTGGTGGGAGCGGCCAAGCCGATCGGGAGCGTGTTCGGTCAATCGCAGGATAAGTTTGTCTATATCCCGGTGCGGACGTTCCTGAAGATGTACGGCGAGCACCTGGACATGTGGATCAACGTCGCGGCTCGATCGCCCGGCCTGCTCGAGCAAACGCAGGATCAGGCGCGGATCGTCATGCGGGCGCTGCGCCACCAACCGCCCAACGACCCGGACCGGTTTGGCATCATCGCATCCAAATCGGTCATGGATGTTTGGGACAACATTTTCGGGGCGGTTGCCAATGCCACCATCGGGGTGGTGGCGGTGTTTCTGGTCGTCGGTGGCGTGGTCATCATGAACATCATGCTGGCCACGGTGACCGAGCGCACCCGCGAGATTGGATTGCGCAAATCGCTTGGAGCGCGCCGCCGCGATATCCTGATGCAATTCCTGGTCGAATCTTCCCTGCTGGCGGCCGCTGGCGGCATCGCCGGTGTGCTGCTCGCCTTCGGCCTTTCCCAGTTGGCAAGCAGCGGGCTCTCCGTGCCCACGCGCACGCCGCTTTGGGCGGTGGCCACCGGAGTCCTCCTTTCGACTGCCGTCGGGTTGTTCTTCGGGATCTATCCGGCGAGCAAGGCAGCCAGGCTCGACCCGATTGAGGCGTTGCGAGTGGAAGGATGAGCAAGGTTTTGCGATGAAATTCCAAATGCGCAAGGACTACAAGGAAAACATCAAGCTTGCGCTGGACACCCTCCGCCAGCACAAGCTGCGGTCGTTCCTGACGATGCTGGGAGTGATCGCCGGGGTCATGACGATCATTGCGGTCGCTTCCATCATCGTCGGGCTGAACCGAAACATCACCCAGGAGATTCAAGCCTTCGGCACCAATACGGTTTTCTTTTCACGCATCGGGAGCGGCATCCGTTTTCACGGTCTCACCAAAGAAGAACGGCTCCGGAAGCACCTGACCTACGAGGACGCGGTGGCGATCAAGGAGAGCTGTCCGTCGGTGAAGAACGTCGCGCCTTCCATTTTTCCCTTCGAAAACGATAGGGATGATCAGATCTTCTCCGCCCGCTACAAAAATACCGAAGTGAACGGAATTGATTTCCGCGGCACGGTGCCCGAGTTCATCTCGGTCTATAGCAACGCCGTGATGAAAGAAGGGAGATTCTTCACCGAAGCGGAAAACGAACACCGCTTCGAGGTGGTCGTCATCGGCGAGGACATCGCCGCCACCTTCTTTCCGCACGAAGACCCCCTGGGCAAAGAGATTATTGTGCAGAACCATGCCTTTCGCGTGATCGGCGTTTTTGAGCGGGCCAAGGGTTTCAGCGGCGGGAACGAAGATCGGCGGGTGGCCATCCCGCGGCTGACATTCCATAAAATCTATCCGGAGGCGAAGGAATACGGCATCCGGGTCGAGGCCTACCCCGGAAAGGTGCCGCAGGCGATTGATGAGGCGCGGGACGTGCTGCGCCGGCGCCGCAAGGTGCCGTTCCGCAAGCCGGATGATTTCTCCTACATCACCTCGGACCAGTTGATCGAGCAGTTCCACCAGATCACTGGCGCGGTCGCCCTGGCCCTGGTGGTCATCAGCAGCATTGGTTTGCTGGTGGGCGGCATCGGGGTGATGAACATCATGCTGGTATCGGTCACCGAGCGCACGCGCGAAATCGGGGTGCGCAAGGCCATCGGCGCCCGCCGCCGCGACGTCGTCCAGCAGTTCCTGGTTGAAGCCATGACCTTGACCGGAGCGGGCGGCATTGTCGGGATCGTCCTGGGTTGGGTGATTAGCGTCCTGATTCGGACCCTGGCGCCCTCTTTGCCCACCTCGGTTCCCCTCTGGGCATTTGTGACCGGATTTTTGGTTTCGGTGAGCGTGGGGCTTTTTTTTGGGATGTGGCCGGCGGTGAAGGCGGCTCGGCTCGACCCGGTCGTGGCCCTGCGCTACGAATAGCGGCGCGGGGTGCCAGTCCTGCTCTGCCTATGATGGCCGGATTCCCATCACCCATTAAAGCTTTGTTTTTCCGTGGTAGCTGACGCTTGCCGGGTTACTTTTCCCAATTGACGCCTGCCGTTACGGGGATTTAGAGTTGTTTGGTTTTCCGGGGAAGCCCGTGTCGATAAGGATTCCGATGCGGGCAAGTCAATCCCTTCCCTGCCTACCCCGTGGAAATGGAAAAACATCTCCTTTACGACGATGCGTTGATGGCGTGCGAAACTTGCGGCTCGGCCGACTTCCGCCCTTTCGCCTCCGACTGGCATGGGATGAAGATTGTGTCCTGCCGGAGTTGCGGCCTGCAGTTTGTCAACCCGCGGCCGTCGTTTGAGAGTCTCTCGAAAGTGGTCTATGTGGAGCGCTATTACACCGGCGACGGCAAGCTCCAGAGAGAGCAATTACCCGGCGAAGAACGGGCCGTGATCGAGTTGCGCCAGCGGCAATATCGCAGCCAGATCGAGCAGTTGGAGGCGCTGCTGCCTCGCCCACCCCGTTCGCTGCTCGACGTGGGCTGCGGGGACGGCCCATTCCTTCAATATGCCGCCGACCGGGGCTGGCATGTGGCTGGCACCAACGTTTCCGAACGCGGCGTCGAACTCTTGCGCGATCGCCTCGGTTTCTATGCCTACCTCGGCCGGTTGCATGAGATCGATTTCAACGCGCCTGACTCGGCCGCGCGCTGCTTCACGGCGATTCGCCTCGACCACGTCCTCGAGCACAGCCATCATCCCGCTCGCGACCTCCAGGTCTGCCGACGGATTCTCGAGGCGAACGGGATTCTGTTCCTTAGCGTGCCGAATGTGGCGAGCCTGAACCATCGCGCCAAGAGCCTGGTCAGCCGGCTGCGACTCAAAGCCCGGCCCTGGAAGCACTACACCAACGCCCGCCACCTTTTCTTCTTCACCGCCGATACGCTCGAGCGCCTGCTCGACCGGAGCGGGTTTGAGATCGTCCACTGGCAGACGCCGGTTCTTTGGAAAGCCGGCCGGAGCGAGGCGCTGCACCAGATGTATCGCGCCCTGCTGGAATTCCCCCGTTGGGCCAACGTCCTCGACGTGTACGCCCGGCCGGCCTGACTCGAACCCCTCCTGAGGCTTCGGGAAGGTCGGGCTCAGCCACGCCCCAAACTCTTCCTGCAGGCCCCGAGAAATCTTTGCCGTGTCGCCGCGTATTGCTACTATATAGATTTCGGGACGATGGGTATCAGCCACATGAAGCGGCGCAACATGCAATTCGGCGAGGCGGTGCGCATTTCGCTCGACTCGCTCTGGGCTCACAAGCTCCGCTCGATCCTCACCCTGCTGGGCGTGGTGATTGGCGTGATGGCGGTGATCGCGGTGGTCAGCTTCGTCGGCGGGCTCAACAGCTACGTGGCCGAAAAGGTCTTCAATCTGGGTGCCGATGTTTTTCTCATCGGCAAAGTTCCGGCCGTTATCACCGACATTGATACCTGGATCGAGGCCCAGAAGCGCAAGGACATTCGCTACGAGGATTTTGAGGCTGTCCGGGCCAACTGCGCCGGTTGTCCCCACGTGGGCGCCACCCTTTTTCGCCTGGGCGAGACCCATGTCGGCAACAATTCATTAAAAGACTCGTTCGTGCGCGGCTGGACGGCTTCGATGCAGCGCATTTATGACCTCGAGGTCGTGCAAGGGCGTATGTTCACCGAGCTGGAGGATCACCGCGGGCTCCATGTTTGTCTCGTAGGACCGGAGATCGTGGAGCAACTGCTGCCCTTCGGCAACCCCATCGGACAGGAAGTCCGGCTGGACAATCAGGTCTATCAGATCATTGGCGTGGGGAAGAAGCAGGGCTCGGTGCTCGGCCAGTCGCGAGACAACTGGGTGCTCATCCCGCTCCAAACCTTCATGCGGGTCTATGGCAGCCGCCAATCGTTGCGCATCTGGGTGAAGGCAAAGGGGACCGAACGGATGGCAGCGGCCATGGACGAGGCGAGGCTGATCATGCGCGCCCGCCGGCACAATCTGCTCAGCCAGAAAGATGACTTCGTCATCGAGACGAACGATACGTTCATCGGCCTGTGGAAAGATTTCAGCCAGACGTTTTTCATCGTGGTGATCGCCATCGCCTCGATCGCGCTGGTGGTGGGCGGCATCGTCATCATGAACATCATGCTGGTATCGGTCACCGAGCGCACGCGCGAAATCGGGCTGCGTAAGTCAGTCGGGGCGCGGTCGCAGGACATCCTGATCCAATTCTTGATCGAGTCTTCGACGATGGCGGCCGTCGGCGGCCTCTGGGGGGTCGTTTTCGGCGTCGGGCTGGCGAAGAGCATTACCCACTTCACCGATTTTCCCTCCCAGGTGCTCTGGTGGGCGGTGATGGCGGCGTTGCTGATGGCCACCAGCGTGGGCCTCTTCTTTGGGATCTACCCGGCTAGCCGGGCGGCCCGGCTTGATCCGGTCGTAGCCTTGCGCGCCGAGTAGCGCCGAGGCCGGGTGGCGGAGGAAAGCAGGAGAGATGGTCGGAAAGGTTCAATCGGGGACTTTCGAGGCGGTGTGGCTGGCGTTCGATGCGCTGCGTCGCAACAAGTTGCGCTCGTCTCTGACCATCCTGGGCATCGTGATTGGGGTGATGGTGGTGATTGCCATCACGGCGGTGATCAACGGGCTCAATGCCAACGTCATGGCCCAGATTGAAGACATCGGCTCGAACCTGATTTTTGCCTTTCGTTTCAATTTTGCCACCATCGGCCGGCCCCCCTCGGAGTGGTTCACGCGCAAGGAGCTGACGTATGAAGATTACCTGGCGGTGGCTCAGCTCCCGCACGTGGAGGCGGCCACCACCGGCATACGCATTTTTCAGCCGCAATTTGGCGAAGGGACTTACTCGGTGCGCTACGGCGGCAACCGCGCCAAGAACGCCATCGTCGAGGGCGACACCCCCTCGGCGGACAAGGTCTTTGCCCTGCGCATGAAAGCCGGCCGGTGGTTCACCGAGCAGGACAACCAGAGGCGGCTCATGATCTGCGTCCTCGGCTACGATACCGCCGCAATCCTCTTTCCCAAGAGCGACCCCATCGGCAAAGAAGTCGAACTCGGAGGCCAGTGGCTCACCGTGGTTGGCGTTGGGGAGAAGCGAAAAGGCTTCGCTGGTGGCAAGAACCCGGAAGACAACATTGTCCTGCTTCCTCTCGAAACCTTCCGGAAGCTCCATCCCGAGCAAAAGGACTTCTTGATTTCTGTCCGAACGGAATCGCCGGAGACGATGCCCGTCGTGATTGACGAAATCCGCCAGTTGCTTCGCCGGCGGCGCCACGTGCCGTTCGATAAACCCGATAACTTTGCCATCTTCACCCAGGACGCCTTCACCGACCTTTGGCGGCAACTGACCGGCGGGATCTTCATCGTCGGTTTTGCGGTGGGTTCGGTCGGGTTGATGGTGGGCGGGGTCGGGGTGATGAATATCATGCTGGTGTCGGTGACCGAGCGCACGCGCGAAATCGGCATCCGCAAAGCCATCGGCGCGCGCCAGCGGGACATCCTCTGGCAGTTCATTCTGGAGGCTATGACCCTGACCGCGGTGGGGGGAGTGATCGGTATCATCGTGGGGGCGCTGATTGCCCTGATCCTCCGTATGACCTTTTCCTTCTTGCCGGCCACGGTCAGCCCCATTGCGGTGGCGGTCGGTTTCTGCGTCTCTGCGCTCATTGGGCTCTTCTTCGGCATCTATCCTGCCTGGAAAGCCGCCCGTTTGAATCCGGTCGAAGCCCTGCGGTACGAGTAAAAGTCGAAGAGTCCAAGAGTGGAAGAGTCAAAAAGCGATGTAGCGGCCGGCTTCAGAGTCTGTGTGACAACCCCGACTTGGGCCATCTTCAGCGGCTCAAGCCGCTGAAGGTTTATTGAAATTACTCGACTTACGGCACGACTAAAGTCGTGCCCTGACGAGAAACGTGAGTTTTCACACGGACTCTTCAG
>DATBWB010000073.1 GCA_036514995.1 Candidatus Acidiferrales bacterium | reverse complement strand
GCCGCCGGCCTCGCCGCCTTCAGGCCCGAGGTCAATGATCCAGTCGCCCTGCTTGATGACGTCGAGGTGGTGTTCGATGATGATGACGGTGTTGCCCAGGTCGGCGAGCCGGGCGAGCACGTCGAGCAATTTCTTGACGTCGTGAAAATGGAGCCCGGTCGTTGGTTCATCGAGGATGTAGAGGGTACGGCCGGTCTGGCGGCGAGAGAGTTCGCGGGCGAGCTTGATGCGCTGGGCTTCGCCGCCGGAGAGTGTGGTGGCGGATTGGCCCAGGCGGATGTAGCCGAGGCCGACGTCCACCAGCGTCTGCAGCTTTTGCTTGATCGGGGGGATGTTTTCGAGCAGTTTGAGCGCCTCTTCCACCGTGATCTCAAGCAGGTCAGCGATGGAATGGGCCTTGTAGCGCACCGCCAATGTCTCCGCGTTGTAACGCCGGCCGCGGCAGACCTCGCAGGTGACAAAGACATCGGGCAGGAAATTCATCTCGATGCGCCGGAGGCCGTCGCCCTGGCAGGCTTCGCAGCGACCGCCCTTGACGTTGAAACTGAAGCGGCCGGGCCGGTAGCCCCGCTCGCGCGATTCCGGCAGCAAGGCAAAGATTTCGCGGATGGGAGTGAAGACGCCGGTGTAGGTTGCCGGGTTCGACCGGGGCGTGCGGCCGATGGGCGCCTGGTCAATCTCAACGACCTTGTCCAGGTGTTCGAGCCCCAGTATGGCTCGATGCGCCCCGGGGTCCTCAATGGCCCGATAAAACTTTTTCGCCAGGGCGCGATACAGGATGTCGTTGACGAGCGAGGATTTGCCCGAGCCGGAGACGCCGGTGACCACGGTCAACATGCCGAGCGGAAAGCTGACGTCCAGGTTCTTGAGGTTGTTGGCGCGCGCGCCGAGGATGGTCAGCGACTTCCCGTTGGGCGACCGGCGCTTTTCCGGGATGGGAATCTTCAGCCGGCCGGAGAGATAGCTGCCGGTAAGCGAATCCGGCGCGGCGGCGATTTCCTCCGGCCGACCCACCGCCACCACTTCTCCGCCGTGCCGCCCTGCGCCCGGGCCGAGGTCTAGCACATAGTCGGCCCGGCGGATGGTTTCTTCGTCGTGCTCGACCACCATGACCGTGTTGCCGAGATCGCGCAGTTGCTCAAGGGTGCGAAGCAGCCGGTGATTGTCCCGCTGGTGGAGGCCGATGGAGGGCTCGTCCAGGACATAGAGCACGCCCCGCAGCTTGGAGCCAATCTGGGAGGCGAGGCAGACGCGTTGCGCCTCGCCTCCGGAAAGCGTGGCCGCCGAGCGCTCCAGGCTCAGATAGCCGAGCCCCACCGCCAGCATAAATTCCAGGCGCTCGCCAATCTCCCGCACAATGCGTCCGGCAATCTTCTCCTGCCGCGGGGTGAGCTCGATTTTCCTGAGCACGGCAATGGCTGCCGAAAGGGGCAGCGCGGTAAAGTCGGCGATCGAGCGTCCGGCCAGCTTCACGGCGAGCGACGTGGACTTCAGCCGCTTTCCCTGGCAACGGCCGCAGCGCACCGCCGACATGTATTGCGTGAGCCATTCACGGTAGCTATCGGAGGCGGAATCGTCAAACTGCCGCTGCAAGAACGGAATGATGCCGGGGAAGCGAAATCCCGTCCCGGCAACCGGGCGCGAGCCCCGATTGTATGGGGGCGAGCCGTCGCACCGGGCAGCGTTGCCGTAGAGGATGAGGTTCTGAGTCTTGCGCGGGAACCGCTCGAAGGGCGTCGCCAGGTCGAAGCCGCAGGCGTGGGCGGCTAGCTCGAGCGTTCGCTGCAAATACGTGGATCCCGCCCCGGGTCCCAGGCCGCCTTCAAAGAGCGGTTTCGACCAATCGGCAATGATCTTCGAGGGGTCGAAATCGTATTTCGAACCCAGCCCGTTGCACTCCTCGCAGGCGCCGTAGGGACTGTTGAAGGAGAACGACCGCGGCTCAAGCTGCGGCACCGAAATGCCGCAGTCCCGGCACGACATCTTCTCGGAATAGAGGGTTTCTTCCCCGTCCACCACCGCCACGACCACCAGCCCCCCGGCCAGTTTAAGCGCTGTTGCCAGCGATGCCTCCAGCCGCTTCTCCATACCCCGCTTGACCAACAGGCGATCCACCACCACCTCGATGGTGTGGTTCTTGCGCCGGTCGAGCTTGATTTCTTCGTCCAGGCTGCGCAGCTCGCCGTCAATGCGCGCGCGGAGGAAGCCGTCACGGGCCAACTTCTCCAGCTCCTTCCGGTATTCCCCCTTTCGGCCGCGGACGACCGGGGCCAGGATCATGATGCGGCTCGCTGGCCCCGATGGTCTCGGGGCGAGCTCGTCGTTTGAGGGCTCGCCCGATTCGAGCACCATCACCGCCTGCACGATTTGCTCGATGGATTGGCGGGAAATGGACTTGTTGCAGCGGGGACAGTAGGGCGTGCCGATGGAGGCATAGAGCAAGCGGAGATAGTCATAGACTTCGGTGATGGTGCCCACCGTCGAGCGGGGGCTGCGGCTGGTGGTCTTCTGCCCGATGGCAATCGAGGGGCTCAGGCCCTTGATCGAGTCCACGTCGGGCCGTTCCATCTGGTCGAGAAACTGGCGGGCGTAGGCGGAAAGCGACTCGACGTAGCGGCGCTGGCCCTCGGCATAGATGGTGTCGAAGGCGAGGGAGGATTTGCCCGAGCCGGAAAGGCCGGTCACCACCGTCAGGGCGTGGCGCGGTATTTCCACATTGATATTTTTCAGATTGTGCTGCCGCGCGCCCCGGACGACGATCTTGTCGAGTCCCATAGTCGTGACCGGCACCCAGTGAGAATAATTCGGCCAGTGTAACCTATCATCCTAACTAACGAGCGACATGAGGTCAAGACGCAGCAGCTAGGTGGCGTTCCGAGCGGTGGACGAGTATTCGTCAGTAGAGAGACGCAGGGAATCGAGATTGCGGAACTTGCTGAATTTGTGAACAATTTTGGGTCGAGTGCGTACGTGACGATATGAGCTTCCCCCCTCCGGCAGCAGGCGACTCCCATCGGCACCCGGACACGCGCGGCGCAGAAGAACATTTGAGGAGAGCGTCGTCCAGCTTCTTTCACAGCGGCACATTCCTTGTCATCAGCCTCGCGCTGGTGAAACTCTTGCTGCATTTCTGGGCGAACGGGCGCTACGGCTACTTTCGCGATGAGCTGTATTACATTGCATGCGGCGAACATCTGGACTGGGGCTATGTGGATCAACCTCCGCTCGTTGCGCTGGCAGCCAAACTCAGTCGGCTGCTCCTGGGCGATTCGCTTTTTGCCATCCGATTTTTCCCTGCCGTCGCAGGATCTTTGAAAGTCCTGCTCGCCGGCTTCTTGGCGCGCGAACTGGGCGGGGGCCGCTTGGCGCAAGCTCTGGCGGCCCTTGCGGTGATCATCGCACCCGTTTATCTGGGCATTGACAATTTCCTCTCCATGAATGGATTCGAACTGCTGTTCTGCGTGGGTTGCGCTTACGTCGTCATCCGCGTCATCAAAACGGGCAATCCGAAATGGTGGCTCTGGTTTGGTCTGCTGGCGGGTTTGGGGCTTGAGAACAAGCATTCCATGACGTTTTTCGGGCTCGCGGTTTTTGTAGGCTTGGTGCTGACAGCACAGCGGAAGTTTCTTTTCAACAAGTGGATCTGGATAGGTGGCTTCGTCACGCTCGTGATTTTCCTGCCGAACCTGATCTGGCAGGTGCGCCACGATTGGGCGACGCTCGAGCTTTTGAACAACGTGAAGAATAGCACCAAGAATGTTTCGCTCACACCCATCCAATTCTTCTCCCAGCAGATCTTGATGATGCACCCGTTGAACTTTCCCATATGGTTTGCTGGCCTCGGCTTTTTCTTCTTCGCGCGAGCAGGCAGGCCATACCGGGTTTTGGGTTGGACGTACGTGGTTCTGTTCGTCGCCTTCGTGGTTCTGAAAGGGAAAGTGTATTACCTTGCTCCTGCTTATCCGATGCTCCTGGCTGCTGGAGCGCTGGTGGTGGAGGATCTGATTGGACGCAGCGGTCAAGCCTGGCTGAAGCCGGCATTAGTAACCGTTCTGGTCGCCGGAGGGATCGCGCTCGCGCCATTCGGTCTACCCTTACTGCCGGTCGAAACGTTCTTGCGGTATCAGAAAGCGATCGGAATCGAACCTCCGAGGACGGAGAGCAGTCACACCGCCGAACTCCCACAAATCTATGCTGACCAGTTCGGCTGGGAGGAGATGACGGCCACCGTGGCGCGCATCTACCAGTCGCTCTCGCCGGAAGAAAGAGCCAAGACCGCCATTTTCGGCAACAATTACGGCGAGGCGGGAGCGATTGATTTCTTTGGCAGAAAATATGGCCTGCCGAAAGCCGTCAGCGCTCATCAGAATTATTTCTTCTGGGGGCCCCGGGAATACACTGGAGAAATCGTAATTGTGTTGGGTGGCACGAGGCGGGATCTGGAACAGCGCTTTCACGCCGTGGAAGAAGCCGCGGTTCTCTACCATCCCTATGCGATGCCCTTTGAGAATCGGCCAGTCTATCTGTGCCGGGGTCTGAAAGAACCGCTCAAGGAACTGTGGCCAAAGCTGAAGAGGTGGCTCTGATCGGCGCGTGAAGGTCACTCTTTCTTCCTGCACGCACGGTGCGGTAGGCTGGTGAAGTCGCCACGGCAGGGTTCACACGGAAGCGATCAGGCAGACGTCATGCCCGCCAATCCCAGGATCCTCGCCCTTCGCCACGTCGCCCACGAGCACCTCGGCCTCCTTGCCCGAATTGCGGAAGGCGAAGGAATGGCGTGCGAATACGTGGATTGGTTCACCGAGCGGGACAAGCAACCGGAATGGACGGACGCGGACGCGGTCGCGGTCGTCTTCCTGGGCGGGCCGATGAACGTGGACGACACCGAGCATTTTCCATTCCTGGCCCGCGAACAGGAGATCATTCAACAGGCGGTGCGGCGGAAAATCCCCGTGCTCGGAATCTGCCTCGGTGCGCAACTGATCGCCCGAGCGCTGGGGGCGCGGGTTTATCCGGCAGGCGTCAAGGAGATCGGGTGGCATGCGGTGGAGACCACTCCAGCCGCGGCGGGCGATCCCCTGTTCAAGCACTTTCGCCCGGTGGAAACCGTGTTTCACTGGCACGGAGACACTGTTGATCTTCCGGAAGGGGCGACGTTTCTGGCTCGCTCCGACCGGGTGATGAATCAGGCGTTCCGCTACATGGATTTTGTCTGGGGAATCCAGTTTCACGTCGAGGTTACGACCAAGATGGTCACGGAGTGGGTCGAGGTGACTGAGAACGCCCGTGAGATTCAAGCCCTCTCCCCGGACGTGACCGCAGCCAAGATCCTGGAAAAGACTCCGCTCTTCCTGCCGCGCCTTCACGACCTCGGTCGCGCCACCCTGGGCGAATATGTCCGGCGGGCGAAGGCGCTGTAACCGTCCTGTAGGGGCAGGTCTTTAGCCGCACTGGAATAAGGGCAAGCTGAAGCTTGCCCCTACAAAACGACTTGCATTTTTCCGACCCGCGGCTATGCTGGCAAGAGGGTTCCTGCCCCGCTCGACGGGGCCTTTCCTGTCCCTTTGAAAAATCTCTCCCAGGAGGATGAGCGATGTTTCGGACAGCGCGTTCCCTTCGCTGGGCGGCCTGGGCAACTCTGGTGGTTGGCGCCGTGTATCTCGGACTCGGGATTTGGGGAATCTCTTCGGCAGCCAGCTACAACCCCTTTGAGCCGATCAACTGGGCGCAATTGATGCAGAACGATATCGAACATTTCTGGCGCGACATCACGGTGAACACCGCCTATTTTGCTCTCCACATTGTCACCATCTGCGCCATCCTGGCGATCGGATCGCGGGCGGCGCTCAAACATCCGACTCGAGCCATTCTGGCTACGGCCTTTCTTGCAGTCTCAGTTCTTTTTGCCGCTATGCAGCCTCTGTGGAACAATCTCCTGACGATCCTGCCGGGGCGCATGGCCCGAGCCGGCACGGACGACAGTTTGCGCCAGGCGCTCGTGCATCTCTATCAGAGCAACGTGCTTCTTTCGCCGCTGCTCTCCTGGGGAGTGCTTGCGTTTGGAGCGGTGGGGCTCGTTTTTCTGGGCTGGGCGCTGCTCGACCAATCGCCGCGCACCGCCTACGCCGCTCTGCTCGCGGGCGCATCCTATGCGCTGTTTATCGGCGTAGCGACACAGATTTCGTTTGCCGCGAGCATGCGCGGCACGTTCAACCGCGGCCTGTTGCTTTCGGTCACAACGCTCGCCGCGATCCTTCCGGCGGTGACCTTGTTGTTCGCCGGAACGTGGCTGCGGTCGGAAGCGCGGGCTACCGAAGCGGTCGAACAACCGCCGGCCGCGCGAGCCAAAGCCGCCGGCGCTTAGTTCCCCGGCAGTCCCGATCCTGAAGCGTCGGGATGCGGGACGGGCCGCGGTTTTCTTTAAGTGACCACTCGGCTCGCGGTGCTCGGCTCAAGTGAACCGCTTGGGGCGGATTCCGATGGATGCGCCTCGTTGGGTGACCGATGATTACCGCCAACTCCGCCCTTACGCTCACCCGCGCACGCACGACCGCGTCGTTGGCCTGATGTCCAAACTGCCTCGCGGGCGGCTGCTGGAGTGCGCGGCCGGCGAGGGCGGGATGTCGCTCCGCTTGCAATCGCTCGGCTTCGGCGTGGTCGCGTGTGACGTCGATCCGCAGAAGTTCCACGCCGCCGGCGTCCGCTTTTGCCGGGCGGACATCAGCCGGGAACTTCCCTTTGCGAGCGGGTCGTTCGATTACGTGACCTGTCTCGAATCCATCGAACATCTCGAGAATCAGTTCGACTTCATGCGCGAGTGCGCCCGCGTGCTGCGCCCGGGGGGAAAGATCTTGATCACGACGCCCAACATTGCCGGGCTTGCCTCGCGGGTGAAATTTCTGTTCACCGGCTTTTACTCCCTGGTGCGCGAGCCGCTGAACGAGTTCCACAGCCTGCCCTTCCACGGCCACATCCACCCGCTGCCTTTCTACCAGTTGCGCTACCTACTCCACCGCAGCGGCTTCCGCATCCGATACGTGGGGACGGATTTCTACCGGCGCAGTTCGCTTGCCTGGCTTTGGCTCTACCCGCTGATGCGCCTGTTCACGCTCACGACCATGCGGCGGGAGCCCGACCCGCGCCAACGAGAAGCCAACAAGGAAATCCGCAAGCAGTTCAGCTCGCTGGCGCTCCTCCTCGGCCGGACGCAGATCGTGCTCGCGGAAAGACTCGCGTAGCTGCTGCCGCAATGGTCTCATCTCTTTGCTTGCCATTCTGATCGCAGCGAGGAATCCTTGTGGTGAGGGCAGCCGAACCATCTGCGGTTGAGATCCTTCACCCCGATTCCATCGGGGTTCAGGATGACATCGCCATGGGGGCCGCGTCGAATGGGATGGAGCGATGGTAGGATGTGAGCTAACCCTACACAGGGAAGAACCGAATCTCTGAAGCTCAGGAGGTGCACGCCCGATGACTCGAAAAAGCAAGGCTTCCGTGGGCACTGTGGAAGACCTGCTCAAGGGACGCTCGCCGGAAGTGCCCAAGTGGACGATGGCCTTGCGGCGGCTGGTGCACGGGGTCGCGCCCGGGGTCACCGAGCGGGTTTACATGGGCTGGCGTGTGATTATGTATTCGCGCGAGAAAAGTGCCCCGGGAACGGCGACAAAGATGTCAAAAATGTTCTGCGGCATCGGGCCGCTCAAGGATAGCGTCAATTTGTATTTCCACCAGGGCGCCGGGCTGCCCGATCCGGACGGCCTGCTCGAAGGCACCGGCAAGGGCATGCGCCACGTCAAGATCCGCAACGCCGGCCATATCCGCGCCGGCGCAATCAAGAAACTGGTGCGCGCAGCGTACAAGCTGAGTGCTTCTTAGATAAGGTTGCGCCTAAAGCACTTCTAGCAACTGCTCAACGGTGATCTGCGCGTCGCGAAGGATGCGTCGTAACAAGCCTGGTGCCACCGTACTGTGTAAGGGTACTGAAAGTGGCGTGCGGCTGGGGTCGCTCTGGTGACGCAGGCGGACGTGGCTGCCTTTCTGGCGCACCGCCACGTAACCAAACTTTTCGAGGGTTCGGATCAGTTCGTCGCCTGAAACGACGGGAAGCTTGGGACTCATCGCGTGACGATGACGCTTCCCACTAGAAAGTTTGTGGGGTCAGGGATCTGGTCGCCCTTGCTTTCCATTTCTTCAAGGCAGAGTTCGATGGCCTCGCGAATGTTTGCCAGCGCCTCCTCGACCGTGCGACCCTGCGAGTAGCAACCGGGAATGGAGGGGCAAACCACAACGTAGCCGCCGTATTCTTCGTCGCGCTCGAGAAAGACCTTAAAATCCAAAGTTGCCATACCCTGATGCTATCGCAGAGGCTTCTCTGCTGCAAGGCTCCGTCAAGGGCATGCGCCACGTCAAGATCCGCAACGCCGGCCATATCCGCGCCGGCGCAATCAAGAAACTGGTGCGCGCCGCCTACAAACTCAGCGCCGGGTGAGTCGTGGAGCGGGAGGCAAGCCTATCGTTCGAAGGATAAAACCATGGGCAGGGGCCGCAGCTCGCGCTTGATGGGATCGAGGATGAATCCCAGGGCTTCGAGGGAAACCATTCCCAGGAGCACACTGTCGCCCTTTTCCCCGAAGATGACTGGCGACGCGGCCTTGTGTCCGTTCAGGGTGAATTGGGCATCGCCCATTTGACGCGTGATCTTGGTGCCATCAGCCAGAATGAAGCTGCGGCGGGAATGAGATTTGATTCCCAACCTGGCGAGCACCGCTTTTGGCACCACCGAATAGGCGCCGCCCGAGTCCACGAAGAATTTCACTTTTGTCGCCCGCCGTGGCGCCGCCGGGTTGGCAACGGTCGCCTCGATGTAGGTGAGACCCATTTCCTACCTTGTCCTCTTTTTTCATTCTAGCACAGACCGCCAGGAGGACGTGTCGGCTCCTTCGAAAGGTCCTTGGCTTCTAGCGCTCTCGTTGTCAAATTGGTTGACTCGATGGCTTGGCCAAGAGCGATTTCCGCCCGGTCGAGCGCGAGGTGAAAATCCTCTGGCTGCGCTAGCGGTGCTAGGCCAGAATCCCCAGTTGGCTCTCGAGTTCGCGATAGGCGCGCTTGCGTTGGTAGAGGTCTTCCACCTGTGCCAGTTCGACAAAACGCAAACGGTGTTGAATCTCGTGAAAAGTTCCTCCGAGCAACTGATTTGTTGGTGCGTGGTGTTCTTCCTTTCCTACTAGAAAGATGTTGCTGTTCCAGAGGTCGAATGCCTGCTTGAGCTTGCCCATTGCCTCCACCAGATTTCCGCTGATTTGCACCTCAAAGACGAAGCTTGGGACGGAGCGCTGAACGCGACGCCAGACGACATCGAGCCGCCGGATTTCCAGTGGGTACTCTGTGTCAGCCACATATCTCTGGAATCGTCCGATTTCGGCGAGCAGCCATTGTGTGTGGCCGTGTGGATCAGCTGCTGCTGCGGGAACTTCTCCTGTTGTAATTCCGGGTAGCCTCGCTCGGAGACCAACGGGGGTTGCCACTAGTAGCTCTCGTGGTGCCCCGCTGGGGAGTGCGCGCAACAACTCTTGGGCGATGTCCCCTTCCAGGGATTGAAAGCCTGAGCGTGCCCGAGCCTTTAGCTCCGCCAGAACGATTTTCTGCTTCTGCCACGATTCTGGCGGGAAAGACTTCAAGACATCAAACTCGAAACGCAGGGGCCAGATAACCTCATTTCGAGCTCGCTCCTCGGGCCAGAGAGGACTGTTCTGATGGAGTCTGGTTCGGACAATCCCGCACCCGACCACCCCCGCAACAGGAGTCGTAGCATAGAAAAAAACGATGTCGTTACTCTCGGCCAGCGCTTCCCAATAACGCCGTTGAGAAGCTTTCAGGCCCCAGATGTACCCATAGTCGAATGCGGTATACCAGTTTTCAGGAGTCCCGACCGCCAGCCAGAATCGGGTGGTAGGTGCCACGACCGTCTCCCAGGACGGAAGATTACTACAGGATAGTCCTCCGACCTATCAAGAAAAGTGGCAAAACAAGCCATCTCGGGCAAAACAAAAACGGCGGGCATTAAACCCGCCGTTTTGTTTTAACCCTTCAACGACCTACTTTGCCGCGCTGTTACCCGCGCAGGACCATCAGCACCGCAGGTCGAGAAGAAATCAGGCAAACACCAAGCGACCTTTAGGCTTGGGGATGGGGCGGCCCAGTTCTCTGGCCGTGGCCATCCATTCCTGGATGATTATTTCCACGTTGTGCAGCGCTTCTCGATACGTCTTGCCGTCGGCGGCACATCCGGCCAGCTCTGGAACCTCGGCGATAAATGCCTGGTCTTCCTTACTCCAGTAGATAATGACCTCGTACTTAAGCATCGAGTTCTCCTGCTAACCTGTAATTCAGGATAACATGCCGGACCTGCTTGACTGATAGGGTTTGCACTTGGAGCCCTTGCGCTGCAGGTTGAGGATCTCAGCAACTCCATCTTTCGTGAAAATGTGATGGCTGCCGCGAATCCGCTCTTCAAAGCCCAGTCTTCCCAGTAGTTGTCGCATTCCGGTGAATGAGATGTTGGCATCAGCGTTACCGCGGAGGATTTGTTCCAGAATCTTGTCCAGTCGCGTCATACGCTGACTCGCCGGATGCCCACCAGTTCAAGCGAGTTGGCCTTTTGACCCTCGGCTTCGAGACATAACTTAATCACTTCGCGCGTTCGCCCCATCAGGGTGTCCAGGGTTTTCGCCTGGGTGTGGCATCCGGGCAGTGCGAGGACATGAGCGACGCACCAGCCTTCTTCGTCGCGTTCGATGACCACGGTGAATTCCCTCTGGGGTTTCAAGTTCGACCCCCCGCAAGCCCCGAGTTTACCACGGCGGAAAACAAAAACGCCCTGGTCTGCAGACCAGGGCGTTTCATTTTAACCCGGCGACGACCTACTTTCCCACGCCGTTGCCAGCGCAGTAACATCGGCCCTGCGGGGCTTAACTTCCGTGTTCGGGATGGGAACGGGTGTGGCCCCCGCGGTATGATCGCCGGAAACTGAAAACAGAAAACCGAAATTCGAAAAGCGAAAACCGCACTCGGAATTCGATCCTGGAGCCTCGCGACCGATTTTCGAATTTCGATCTTCGAGTTTCGCCCCCGTCCCGAGTCTTGGGGACGGGACTGAATCAGGCTAGCGCCGCAAATTCTCCCATCACGACGCACTGGGAAAGTTTTATGGTCAAGCCGAACGGCCGATTAGTACGGGTAAGCTGCACGCATTACTGCGCTTCCACCTCCCGCCTATCAAACAGGTGGTCTTCCTGTGGCCTTCTTACCCCCCGATTGCTCGGAGGATTGGGAGATCTTATCTTGGGGAGGGTTTCCCGCTTATATGCTTTCAGCGGTTATCCCAACCGAACTTCGCTACCGAGCGATGCCCCTGGCGGAACAGCTCGATCACAAGAGGTTCGTCCACCCCGGTCCTCTCGTACTAAGGGCAGGCCCCCTCAAATCTCCTACGCCCACACCAGATAGGGACCGAACTGTCTCGCGACGTTCTGAACCCAGCTCACGTACCGCTTTAATGGGCGAACAGCCCAACCCTTGGGACCTTCTACAGCCCCAGGATGCGATGAGCCGACATCGAGGTGCCAAACCACCGCGTCGATGTGAACTCTTGGCGGTGATCAGCCTGTTATCCCCGGCGTACCTTTTATCCGTTGAGCGATGGCCCTTCCATGCAGAACCACCGGATCACTAGACCCGACTTTCGTCTCTGCTCGACTTGTGAGTCTCGCAGTCAGTCCGGCTTATGCTCTTACACTCTGCGACTGATTGCCAACCAGTCTGAGCCGAACTTAGGGCGCCTCCGTTACAGTTTGGGAGGCGACCGCCCCAGTCAAACTACCCGCCTGGCCGTGTCCCCCTCCCTGCTAAAGGGAGTAGGTTAGAGCCACAGAACGATCAGGGTGGTATTTCACCGTTGACTCCTCCCGAGCCAAAACCCGGGAATCAAAGTCTCCCACCTATCCTACGCAAACCGACCCATAACTCATGGCCAGGGTGCAGTAAAGGTGCACGGGGTCTTTCCGTCTAGGTGCGGGCAACCGGCGTCTTCACCGGTACCACAAGTTCGCCGAGCCACTAGCCAAGACAGTCGTCCAGTCGTTATGCCATTCGTGCAGGTCGGAACTTACCCGACAAGGAATTTCGCTACCTTAGGACCGTTATAGTTACGGCCGCCGTTCACCGGGGCTTCAGTTCAGGGCTTTTCCCGCCTTGCGGCAGGATGACCCCTTTCTTTAACCTTCCGGCACCGGGCAGGCATCAGCCCCCATACGTCGTTTTTGTGACTTTGCGGAGACCTGTGTTTTTGTTAAACAGTCGCTAGACGCACTTCTCTGCGGCCCAATCTCCCTTGCGGGCGATCGGGCACCCCTTTTTCCGAAGTTACGGGGTTAATTTGCCTAGTTCCTGAGCTAGTGTTCTCTCGAGCGCCTTTGGATATTCTCCTCGTCTACCTGTGTCGGTTTGAGGTACGGATATTCCAGGGACTCCTTAGCGGCTTTTCCTGACAGCGTGGAATCACGGACTTTGTTCCGCTTGCGCGGATGGCGTCAACCCTCAGAGGTAACGACCCGGTGGATTTGCCTGCCGGATCCTCCTTACGGCTGCCGAACTGCATCCATCAGCAGTCTCCGCTATCCTTCTGTGTCCCCGCATCGTGATAACGCCCCTCGAATAGGGACGGAATATTGACCGTCTGTCCATCGGCTACGCCTTTCGGCCTCACCTTAGGAACCGCCTAACCCTGAGCGGATTAACCTTTCTCAGGAAACCTTAGACTTACGGCGAGGAAGGTTCCCACTTCCTTTATCGCTACTTATGCCGGCAGAGTCTCTTCCGTGGCGTTGAGCAGGCCTCTCGGTCTGCCTTCGGACTCCACAGAATGCTCCCCTACCAAATCCGTGGCCCGTGACCGGTGCCCCGTGGCCCGTGGAGACTTGACTTCACGGGTCGCGAGACACGGATCACAGGTCACGGAATTCCGCAGCTTCGGTCGCAGGCTTGAGCCCCGTTGGATTATCGATGCAAAGTCGCTTGACCAGTGAGCTGTTACGCTTTCTTTAAAGGATGGCTGCTTCTAAGCCAACCTCCTGGCTGTCTCGGCAACTCCACGTCCTTTCCCACTTAGCCTGCAGTTAGGGACCTTAGCTGGCGGTCTGGGCTGTTTCCCTTTTGACGATGAAGCTTAGCCCCCACCGTCTGACTCCCGCGCTGCTGTCGGCGGCATTCGGAGTTTGGTTGGATTCGGCAACCTTGGAAGGCCCCTAGTCCATCCAGTGCTCTACCACCGCCGCAGATCGCGCAAGGCTAGCCCTAAAGCTATTTCGGGGAGAACGAGCCATTACGGAATTTGATTAGCCTTTCACCCCTACCCTCAGCTCATCCGAGCTATTTTCAACTAACAACGGTTCGGCCCTCCAGCCGGTATTACCCGGCTTTCAGCCTGGCCAAGGGTAGATCATCCCGCTTCGCGTCTATTACCACGGACTATGCGCCCTGTTCGGACTCGCTTTCGCTACGGCTCGCTTTCGCTTAACCTCGCCCGTGACAATAACTAGCCGGCTCATTAAGCAAGAGGCACGCGGTCAGTTCTGGAAGCCGAAGCCCCCAGAAACCTTCCACTGCTTGTAGGCATGCGGTTTCAGGTTCTCTTTCACTCCCCTCGCAGGGGTGCTTTTCACCTTTCCCTCGCGGTACTGGTTCACTATCGGTCGCCAACGAGTATTTAGCCTTGGAGGATGGTCCCCCCAGATTCCCGCAGGATTTCTCGTGTCCCGCGGTACTCAGGTACCCACTTCGAGTCCGGTCCGTTTTTGCTTACAGGGCTATCACCTTCTATGGCTCCGCTTTCCAGCGGAATTCGGCTAACAGCCGGATTGGTAACTCTACTCACGTGGGCCCTACAACCCCCAGCGTTGCACGCGATGCACAGCATCGCTTCACTTTGCACCGTGCGCGCGGCTATGCGCCGCGTGCAACGCTGGGTTTAGGCTCTTCCGGTTTCGCTCGCCGCTACTCCCGGAATCTCGGTTGATGTCTTTTCCTCCAGGTACTGAGATGGTTCACTTCCCTGGGTTGACTCGCGCCCGCCTATGGATTCAGCGGGCCGTGTGCCGAGTTTATCGGCACGGGTTTCCCCATTCGGAGATCCCCGGATCAAAGCCTGCTTGCGGCTCCCCGAGGCTTATCGGAGCTTGCCCCGTCCTTCGTCGTCTGTTGGCGCCAAGGCATCCCCCGCACGCCCTTAGTAGCTTGACCATAAAACTTACCGAGTGCGTCCCGATTGATAGGGACACGACCCCGGCAAGAAGGTCGCTCCCATCACGAATATTTTCTTCTCGTGATGATTTGAGAACTTGCGGTTATCCCGCCACCAAAAAATGGGCGGGACATTGCCAGCCTGATTCAGTTGTCAAAGAACAAAAAACCCGGCGCTAAGCGCCGGGTCGGTTCGTCCCCTCACGGGAACCTACGACCGAGAGCTTAGCATTTTCAGGAGGTATCCGTAGTCATTCCTCCGAGCTTCTAACCAACCACTCATTATAGCTCTTTTCCCAGGTTCGTCAATACCCTTTGGCCACAATTTCCCATAACTCTCTTTTGCAAGGGGGATGCACCAGGTTGCAGCAAAGCCGGCTCCCAGCCGCCTAGGTCACCCTTGACCAGCCACGTTCCCCGCCCCCTCTCCTGTGGCCCTCCCCCACCAGGAGCCGCGCCGCAGGTCTGTTCTCGAAAGGTCTCCAGGAGTGTCGTTTCAAGTCACAGGTTTTTGTGACGCGCCTAATGTCTCATTAAGCCTGGCCAAAAGCCCATGTTTTTCGAAACCCCAAGAAGGCCCTCTTGGACAAATCGAAGAATGAACGCCTTGCAGGGGCGTGAACGAAAAGGTTTTTGGAACGCGCTTCACAGACGCGGTACCAGATTATTTAGGCTTGACTTCGCTTCCTGCCTTCTCTAGGCTGCCCACTAACGATCCTCTCGGAAAACATCTCTTGAGCGCCTGATGTGGTGCAGGAGGACATCATGGGAAAGATTAACTGGGGACGCGTGTTTCTCGGCGGACTGGTCGCAGGAGTTGTTGCGAATGTGCTCGGGTTCGGGAGTTGGTTCCTCTTCCTCGGGAAAGCCTGGACTGCTGCGATGAAGGCAGCAGGTATGCCAATTCAGGAAGCGGGAAGCTTTTACGTGTTGTGGATTGTTTGGAACTTCGTTATGGGAATCACTGCTGTTTGGCTGTATGCTGCCGTTCGGCCTCGCTTCAGTCCCGGTCCCAAAACGGCGGTGATCGCTGGCTTCGCTTACTGGATCGTAGGCGGCCTACTCCCAACAATCGCTTGGGGCTCTTGGACGAAGCTCCCGACAGGGTTGCTCGCCAAAGACCAGCTGACTTACCTGGTGGTCCTCGTCGTGGCCACGCTAGCCGGGGCGTGGGCGTACAAAGAGGAATAATCTGGGCAAAGCAGGAAGCGCATCTTAGCGTATCAGGTCCTTGATCTGATTTCTCCCGAGGACTTCTACCGGAGGACTTCAGATCGGCCCAGAAACAAAATCTTAAAGACCTGATACCCTCATTCCCTTTCGGCACAGCGGAAGGATTGGCGTGGACTGAATCAAGATTTCGTCTCGCTTAGGAGCGTGCCAAAAGCGGCCTTGCAGCCATTCTCAACACGGGAGGAACCGGGCTCTTAGTCTTTCTCCCAATCAAACATCGGGAAATTCACGCTTGCGCCGCCGTCGATGGTTACCACTTCGCCGTTGATGTAGTCGGCATAGTCGGAGACGAGGAAGGCGGCGAGGTTGGCGAGCTCCCGCGGGTCGCCGAGGCGTCCGGCGGGGATACCCTTCACCATGCGCTCGATGTCTTCTTTTGTGACGAAAAGCCGCGAGGCGGCGCCTTCCGTGGGGAAAGGTCCCGGCGCGACGGCGTTCACTCGGATGTTGTGGCGGCCCCACTCGGCGGCCAGCGTTTTGGTCATGGCCACGACGCCGGCCTTGGCTGCGGCGGAGTGGATCGTTCCTGGATTCCCGGTCGCCCAATACGTGGTCACGATGTTCAAAATTTTTCCATACTTTTGCGCGATCATTTTTTGCCCGACGGCCCGCGAACAGAAAAAGGAGCCGTTCAGGACAATATCCACCACCGCCCGCCAGCCGTTGGGCGAAAGTTTCTCGGCTTTGCAGATGAAATTTCCGGCGGCGTTGTTCACCAGGATGTCCACACGGCCGAATGCCTTCACCGCCTGCTCGACCATGGCGTCCACTTGCTCCGGGACACGCACGTCGGTCGGAATGGCCAGGGCGGTGCCCCCCTGCCTGACGATCTCGGCGCGTGTCGGCTCGAGATGTTCCGGGTTACGGCTGGCGATGGCGATTTTTGCGCCCAACTCGGAAAAGCGCAGGGCAAAGGCGCGGCCCAGTCCGGTGCCGCCGCCGGTGATGATAGCGACGCGATCGCGCAGGATTTTGCCTTCAAACATAGTGGCTCCAAGCTGGTGATTCGCGACCAGTGATCCGTGAAGCGGGATCGTGGTCATTGGCAAGGAAAGCGCAGATTGTAGTCGAGGGGGAGGGGTTTGGGAAAGAGAAGATCTCACCGCCGAGGCGCAGAGATCGCCGAGCTACGGCCTCTTCTCCGCCGGCTTCGCCTCGCCCCGAACCACCCGAAAACCGATGTTAGCCGGATCGGGCACCGTCGCTGCCGCCTTCGCGTCCGCCGGCTGATCGGCGCTGCCGCCCATGGCTTTGGCCGTTCCCGTCCCGCTCTGCGGGATCACCCATTCCGCCACATTACCACCGAGGTCGAATACCAGGTCATCACCGCCCACGCCTTTGAAGCTGCCAACCTCCTTCAACAGCGGCGTGGCGCCGGGTAATTCTTTGACCTTTTGTTGGAACCGCGCGGAATCATCCGGATTGAGGGCGTAGCCCGCCCAGTAGTCGAGTGTGTTCTCACCCGATCCTGCCCTTCCGGCAGGCGGGTGGGCGGCCCGATAGACCGCCCGCATCTCCTCTTCCGCCCCCAGCCGGTAGGTCTGCCCGGTGAGTTTGCCGAGCCAGGCGCAATAAGCTTTGGCGCTTTCGAACGACATGCCGCTCGCGGGGAAGTTCTCTGTGCCGGGGTTAAACTGGTAGGTCTTGTCGAAAGCGGCATACTGCGCCCGGGTTACCTCAAAGCGGCCCAGCTCGAGGCCTTCGTATTTGACGACCTCGGGAATCAGCATTTTCTTTTCGAGGACGCCGTAGTTCAACCCGACCTTCTTGATCTTCTGTCGCTTCAATGCCGCCCCCAACGGAGAATCCTCTTTGAAGGCTTCGTTTTTCGCCGTGATTGTTTGGAAAAGGTATTTGTCAAACCAGGCCAGCTCCTCTTCCACCTTGCGTCGCTGATGGGTGAGCTTGCGCGGGCCGTGGGCTTCGCCCGGGAAAAGGATGAAGCGCACGTCCGTCTGCCCGAGTTGCTGGAGGGTGCGGAAGTGGGTCCAGCCCTGGCTGGTGGGGACGTTGCGGTCTTCCGTGCCGAAAAAGATGATGGTCGGGGTGCGCACGTTTTTCATCTTGAAGACGGGAGATTTGCGAATGTAAAGCTCGGGATCGTCAATCGGGGCCTTTCCGAAATAGTAATTGTCGAAGGCCGCGCCAAAATCCACATTGCCCCAATCGCTGAACCACTCGACATCGCCGGCGCCGGCGGAAGCTGCCTTGTAGCGCGTGCTGTTCACCGTCAGGGCGATCGTCAGGATGGCGCCGTTGCTCCAACCCATCGTTCCCAGCCGGTCGGGATCGACCAGGCCGCGAGCGATCAAAGCGTCCACGCCCTTCTCAATATCGGGAACTTCCAGATCGTAGTACTTTCCCTCACCGATCGACTCGGCCCACTTCAGGCCGTAATTTCCGCTGCCGTGATAATTCGGCTTGAGCACAAAAGCGCCGCGCTGGTTGAGCAAATTGGTGGGCGAGGCCCAATTTTCGTCCCAGGTATCCATGTCGAACCCGGTCGGGCCGCCATGAATGATGAGCGCCAGCGGGTATTTTTTTCCAGGCTCGTACTCGTGAGGATAATAGAGGATTCCCTCCACCTCTTCATCCAACGCGCCTTTCCAGCGGATGACCTCCGCCCTGGCCACCGTCTTTTTCTCTAAGCCCGGATTCAATGCGGTGAGTTGCACCGGCTTGAGGAGTGTGGCCGCTTGGAGCGTCGCCCGGTACCACTGTTCGGGGCGGCTGGCCGTGCTGGTGTTATAGACGAGCGTTTGGCTGTCTTTGCCCAGCACCATGCTGAAGATATTGTTGGCGTGCCCCGATTCTACCGGGGCGTGCTCGCCTTCGATCCAGGCGCGGTGCCACGTATCACCGGTGCGCGTGTAGCGAGCCGGCTTGAACCGGCTGCCGGCGGCCAGCAACGCGATGAAGCCATCGTTGGTGATCTCGTAGTCGAAACCGAGCTCGTTCTCCCACCCCAGGTCCACCTTGACCGCCTTGTCGTCAGCCACGTCGTAGTAGTAAAGCTGGTTGACCGTTGCCTGGCGATAAAGGGGATGGGTGGAATAGCGAGAAATAGCGTAGAAAACCCGGCTGTCGAACGTCCAGCGAATCCCGAACGGGAGAATTTTGCCGTCAGCAAAGAGTTGCTTTCCCTGGCCGGTTGCCACGTCATAAAGGAAGGTCACTGGCTTTACTTTTTCGTCGAACTGGTAGCTCAAGCTGCGGGCATGCACGGTCACAACTCGCTTGCCGTCGGGGGAAACCGCCAGGCTCTGCACCCAATCGTTGTTGCTCGTCACCCGCGCAACCTCTTGCGTCTTCACGTTGATCTTGAACAAGCGCACGGGCGGCGTGTGCGGAGCGTCTTCCACCACCCGCGAGGCGTCTTTCTTCTCTTTGATGCTGCGTTCATAGAGGCTCGGGTCCTCTTCCGCCGCCATCAGGATGGTCCCGGCATCCATCCAATCAAAATCCTTGACACTGCGCTCCGACCTCGTCAGAGGCCAGGGCTCTCCCCCAAAAGGATTCATCAGCCAGAGTTGCGTGGGCGAAGGTTCCGGGGCGGGCTGGCCCTCCTTGGGCTTGGGCAGTGGGCGATTGCTGATGAAGGCGACGAGCTGGCCGTCCGGGGACCACTTCGGGCTGGAATTCCTGTCTGTCCCGCGCGTCAGTTGAATTTCTTTTTTCTCGGTCAAGCTCGAGAGAAACAGGTTCGAGACCATCCCGTCTTTGTCGGCGTCGGGTGTGAGCTTGACCCAGACCGCCCATTTGCTGTCAGGCGAAATGCGAAATTGATCGGCTCGTTCGGTCAGGATGACGTCGTCCACCGTCCACTTCTTGTCCTTTTCGGCGGCCGGGACCGCGCCGGACGCCGTGCCGGGCTGGATCGCGGACTGTCCCCACGCCGTGCCCATACCAGCAACCAAAATAGCAAAAAACAGGAATGCGACCGCGATAACCACCAGCTTTCTCATTCTTTCCTCCTCAACGGCACTCAACCATCTTCCAGGGCATATGTTGGGAGTTCTTCCCCGAGAGCAAACGCTCGGGTGGGCGATGCTCGTCCCGAGAAAATCGGGGCAGGCAAACCGCATAGCGGCGCTTAAGACGAGCCATGCACCGTCGAGTTCATGGCCGAGCTGATGTTAGCCCTATCTCACTTTCCGGTCAAAGCTCCCTCACGCGTGTCATTCTGAGGTCGCCGCGGCGACCGAAGAATCTCACGCCCAGATGCTTCACTTCGTTCAGCATGACATGAATACCGTCCGACGGTCCTTCCAGGTCAAGAAAAAAGATTCTATGGCTTTCGCAGCATTCGTATCAGAGGCGGCTTGGCACTCGCTCGGTCGAAAACCAGACCGCTGGCAATGCCCTCAGCCAACTCACGCCCCCAAAGCTCCTCCACAATGTAGAGCGCGGCATCATAACTCACCACTCCGCCGGCTGAGGTAATCAGCCTGGGCTGGCCCGATTGGCCCGGGTCATCCACCAGCTTGGCGTCCGCCTTTACGATCGCTCGGGGAAAATTTTTCTGAAGCCGGCCGGTATCGGCCGGAAAAGTGGTGGCCCACCGGCCGTCCAGAATGCGAGCCGCGCCCAGCAGAAATGCGCCCCAGCAATTCGCATGGACGATCCTGGCCTTAGCGGATCGTTCGCGGATCCAGGCGATCAGGGCGGGGTCCTGCATGTCTTTTTCGTAGTGTTTTCCGCTCGGCACCACCAGGATGTCCACGTTCGGCGCGTCAGCAAAGGTGCGGTGCGGGATGACCTTAAGCCCTTCCGCCGTCAGCACGGATCCAAGATGCGGGGCCACGGTGAAGACTTCCACCTTCTTCGTGCGGGCTTCGGCGTGCTGGAAAACGTCGAGCGGCGCCACGAACTCCGTGTTGAATACCCCGTCGTAGATCAAGATTCCCACCCGCAACGGTCGCGGCGCCGGTTTCGGCACCTGGGCGGGCAAAACGAAACTTCCGGGCCACCAGCAGAGCCAAGCCAACACCATGACCACACTTCTCGGCTTCAAGTTCGCCTCCGCAAGTTTCGAAATTCGAAACTCGAAAAACGAAAATCGAAAAACGGAACTCCGAAATGAACGGAGAATCATGCGAAAAAACGTACAAGTCATTCATTCTAGCCCATGATGCTCTCCGATGAGCACAAAGAACCGCAAAGCCGCGTTTTCACAGGTGCAATTTGTTTCAAGACACCTTATGCTTATCGCATGCGCATCGTCGTCGGGATTATTCTGGTTGTGCTGGGCCTGCTCGGGTTGATTCTTCCCATCATGCCAGGTTGGGTGTTTCTCATCCCGGGCCTCATTCTCTTGAGCACCAAGTTTACATGGGCAAGAAGGTTGCTCGAGCGGCTGCGCCCGCCCCGGCGGGCCGGCGACGATCCGCGGAAACCCCAGAGCTAATCCCCATAGAAAATAGAAAACAGAAAAGAGAAAAGGGGAAAGCCCTGATTCCCAAGTTCCACTCAGGTTGAAGTGCCAGGGAGCTGCGCGCGATCACGAGGGGAGAAATCGGAAGGAACTAAATCGTGTCTCTGCTGCGGCGAAGGTCTTCCTTGAGGCGCTCCATCTCGCGCTTGAGCTGTTCTTGCTGCTGCTGGAGCTGGCGGCGAATCTCCGGCATTTGCTTGCGAACTTCTTCCTGAGCCTGCCGGATGGCGGGCATCCGCTGGCAGAGTTGTTCCCGGGCAGCAGAAATCTCCGCGGCCTGCTGGCGCAATTCCTCCTGCGCCCGGCGGATGGCGCCATTCGAGGCTTCGAGTTCCCGGGCGATGGCCTGGCGGAGAGCCGCCTTGCTTTCCTCGAGCGCCGCTCTCGCTTCCTTGATCCGCGACTGCATCTCGAGCCGCGCCCGCTCAAGTTGCCGGCGAAGTTCGTCCAGCCACGCTCGCCCGTCACAGGCTCTCTGGGAATAATGGTGGCCTGGTTCTGGGCGGACTTTCTCGCCCGATCCGGGCTCGCGCGGCTCCTGCCCCTGCGCCGAATAGGATTGGCCGACCAGGAAAAGGATGCCCAGGACGAAGAGCGCCAAAGCGTAAAACGGCCTCTCGAGCGGCATATCCACCTCCTCCCTCTTGCCCCTTAGACGCGGTGGCGAGCGAAAGAGTTAGCAAGAAAGGGAAAGTCAACCCTCCGGTAAGATGTTATTCTCTTCCCCTTTCGGAACGAGAGTCCGGCATGAACCGCCCACTCGATCCAGAGCTGAGTAAAGCGGTCGAATTTTTGCGCGGCGCCGACCCGGTGCTCGCCCCCATTATCGCAAAGGTAGGGCCGTGTCGCATCGCCTATCGCCGGCAACGCTTCCACGCGCTGGCTGAGTCCATTCTTTATCAGCAGGTCACGGGCGCGGCCGCTGCTTCGATCTATAAGCGCCTCTGCGCGCTTTACGCCGGCAGGCGATTTCCACGGGCCGCAGCGCTTGCTCGGACACATCCCATGCGGCTGCGTTCCGCCGGCCTATCCCGCCAGAAGCGGCGCTACTTGCTCGATCTCGCCCGTAAAGTTTCAAGCGGCGCCCTCGACCTCAAGACGATTTCCCGCCTGCCCGACGAAGAGGTGATCGAGCAGCTTACCCGGGTGAAGGGGATCGGCCGGTGGACAGCCGAGATGTTTCTTATTTTTTGTCTGAAGCGGCTCGACGTCCTCCCGGTGGATGACCTCGGATTACAAAAGGGGGTGCAAGAGGCCTACGGCTTCCGCTCGCTGCCGGCTGCCCGGACGATCCGGCGGATTGGCGAGGCATGGCGACCGTTTCGCTCGATTGGCACCTGGTATCTCTGGCAGAGCCTCAACAAGAAGGTAGATATGATAGTGACCAGTGATCAGCGACCAGTGCCCGGTGATCAGCGACCGGTGACCGGGCAAGCCACGATTCCTCGGCTCTTGTTTGAAGGCTGAGATCTGAAACCTGGCATGGATATCGGCGGATATCTCAGGTTGCAGATCTCAGGCTTCGATACCAGGGGTTACGAACGGGGGATGCCCTGCTTCGCAACCCAATCTTTCCGAACGCGGCGGGCGGCCGGCCGAAGTCGAAGCTCAGGGCGTCCCACCTGCCGAGTTCCCAGGTAGAGAACGGACAGGAGACCCGCCGCAAAGGCCAGCGCTGTACCGAGAAAGATCCCAACGATTTGTGCGACATGTGCCAGCCCCAGCATCGTCTTGCTCCTCTCAGTTTTTTGAGATGCGGCCTGCCCAACAGAAGATGCACAAATTCGCCGCATCCAACCCAATTCTTTCCGGCGGTCGAGCGAAGTCAACAGCACTTTCGTACCAAACTTTGGTTTTCAGGGGATTGGAGGCTTGGCGTGGGTATTCGGGCGGAGATGAGCGTTCCGGGCTTCGATTGGTGCCAGGGGCCCTATCGGGGGGCTGAGGAGTCATCGTAAGGCCCGGTGGCAACTCTCAGCTCGGTGGTGACGCGGGCGACGGGGTAAACGTTGATCCGCCTGTCCCACCAGGGAGAGCGCTCGTAGAAAAATTCGAGCCTTCGGCGAGCATCGCCGGCAAATTCCTTATCGGTCTCGAGCCTGTCCTCAAATTCTTTTTTGAGTTGCGGGTCACCCGCCAGCATCTCCCGGGCGAGTTTCTCCAGGACATACTCTTCCGCGTACTCCTTCTGCTCAAAGATCGGATCGAAAAAGCCCCAGGAAACAAATCCTTCGCCTGTTTCCGGCTCCAGAAGATAGATGGCAATCTTGGCTGCCGGCTGGTCGAGTCGCACCAGGACGGAACCGGGCGCATAGGTTCGCTTCTCCCGGATGGCTTCCGCCTGGAACGTCACCGGATGCCGGCCCTCGAAGGGTTTCTCCTGCCACTTGACGTCGCGGAAGCGGTAAGACTCGAACTCAGCGCTCAACGGCTCTTTGAGCCGTTCCAGTTCGAGCCCGTGGGCGGCAAGGACTTCGATCACATGGGCCCAGCCCGGCGGGATCAAATAGCCGAGCGGCTGCGCCACCGACTTCTCAACCTGAATCTCTTCGTAGCGAGGGAGGGTGATTTCCATCGGCGCGTTTTCATAGACGATCCGCACCCCGCCCGAGACTTCGCTCAATTCCCGGCGGTATTTCACGCCTTTGAACAATACCGGCGTGCTCGTTTCCCCCACCCGGAAACGCAGCGGGAAGAGAAGCCGGCCAGCGGCGGGACCCGGCCCACGCCCGGCCGCTACGGTTTCTTCATCTCCCTGCCGAACCGCCTGGCGCAACGACTCCGGGTCGCGGTTCACTTCCTCGAGGATCAGCCGCAGGAGGTCATAGGTCGCCAGGACCCGCGTGCGATAATCCTTGAGCATGTGGGTCTCAATCAGAAACGCCACGCGGTTTTGAAGCGCTGCATAACCGGTGGAAAAGCGCGGCCCGCCCAGGCCGCCCTGCAGGCCCTTGCTCGGGTCTCGGTCATCGCGCAAGAAGATGAAAGGGGCGGCAAGATGACCCGCCCGCTCGAGGGCGGGAATCACGCGCTGGACGAGGTGTTCGGTCGCCCAGCGCGTCGCCGAAGCCGCCGCATTGATCTGGTTTTCGACCAGATAAGTCACGTCGTATTGGAAGTCAGCGCCGTCGGTCACATGGCTGTCGATAAACAGGTCGGGCCGCCAGGCGGAGAAGAGCTTGAGCCAGGCGCGAGTTTCCGGGGCATCGGCTTTCATGTAGTCGCGGTTGAGGTTCAGATTCCTCGCCGTCACCCGCCAACCCTGCTCGGCCGGGCCATTCTGGTTGATGCGGTTCCAGGCGCCGAAGCGCTCGTGCCCGTCCACATTGTAGATGGGGATGACCAGCAGAATCGCGTGGTCGAGCAGCGAGGCAAACTGCTTGGTGATGACCGTCTCGCGCAGCAGCATCAGGCTCGCGTCCTTGCCGTCTATTTCCCCCGCATGGATGCCGTTTTGGACCAGGACGACGGCCTTGCCGCTCTTGGCGGCCGCCGCCGGATCGAACGCCTGCTCTTTCGAAGCGATGACCAGCGGAAGCTCTCTCCCTTCGCCGCTCTTGCCAAACGAGGTGAGCCGAATCCACGGCGAAGCTTTTTCGAGCCGCCGGCAATAGTCCATCGTCTCGTCATAGCGCGCCGTCTCGCGAAACTCGGTGCGCTCGGCCCTGGTAAGCCATTCTCCCGGTGCGCCCTTTTGGCCGGCGGTGCCGCCGATGGGCAGAGCGAGCCGGAGAAGGACCCATCCAGAAAGGAGCCGCAAAAGCTGCCGGCGGTGCATGAAAACCTCCTGTCGAATCAGAAACGGAGGAATCCCAGGAAGAACAAAGAGGCTATTCTACTGCGAAGCGGATGGGGCAATGGGATAAAAGAGTGTTCGGACGCCACCCTTGCTTCGCAAGGATTGGCGCACCCCAAACCAGGGGAAGGTGAGCGCGGACTATCCCGGAGGGTTGCGCGTCCCGAGGCTTCGGGAGAGAGGGAAGCCGCGCTGGCGCCAGACGTCAAAGCCTCCGGCAAGAGGCGTGCTCTGAAGAATACGCCCTTGGATGGAGCCTTTAGCGGCCCAGGTCGTTCCGGACCACGGCGCCGCCTTTCATCACAAAGCCGACTCGCTCGAGCAATGTGACGTCGGCCAGCGGATCTCCCGCGACGGCGATCAAATCGGCGAACTTGCCCGGCTCCAGCGCCCCCACGCGGTCGGCCCAGCCGAGCAGCTCGGCGGCGTGGAGGGTGGCAGCCTGGATGGCTTCGAGCGGCGACATGCCGTGGCGCACCATATAGGCGAACTGCTTGGCATTATCGCCGTGGAGAAAGACTCCGGCATCGGTACCGAAGACGATGCGGGCGCCGGCCTGGTGGGCTCGGGCAAAGTTCGCCGGCCGCAGCTGCGCCATCTGGCGCGACTTTTCGATAGACTCGGGCAGGATCCCCACCTCCGCGCCCTTTTCCAGGATGAAAACGGAGGTGTAAAGATTCACCACCAGGTAGGTGCCGCGCTCGCGGGCCAGACGGATGCCCTCGTCGTCGATCAGGCTGGCGTGCTCGATCGAGTCCACGCCGGCGCGGATGGCGGCCTTGATGCCGGCGGCGCCGTGGGCGTGGGCGGCCACCCTCCGGCCCAGCGTGTGGGCTTCGTCCACCAGTGCCTGCATCTCTTCCAGCGTGTACTGCTGCGTGCCGGGCAGGTCGCCCTTGGAGAGGACACCGCCGGTGGCGCAGAACTTGATCAGATCAGCGCCGTACTTGATCACCTCGCGCACCTTGGCGCGCACCGCCCAGGGACCGTCGGCGACGCCGGCGGCGCGGTGGTGGTACTCGGCAGGCAGCAGGTTCTCGTCGCAATGGCCCCCGGTGATCCCCAGCGCTGGCCCCGACACCAGCATCCGCGGGCCCAAAATCTCGCCGTCATTGATGGCGTCGCGCAAAGCCACGTCCGAGTAACCGTCGGCGCCGACGTTGCGCACGGTCGTGAAGCCGGCCAGGAGCGTGCGACGGGCGTTGAGCACGCCATAGAGGGTCTCGCGCGGCACGGAAATCCCCAGGGCGCGGTAGCCGTGGAAGCGATGGTCACTGGTGAGGTGATCGTGGGCATCAATCAGGCCGGGCAGGACGGTGGCGCGGCTGAGATCAACAACGGTGGCGCCCGACGGCAGCCTGACCTGGCTAGCCGACGCAACCTGCTCGATGCGCTCTCCACGAATCACAATCATCTGGTCGGTCAGCACCCGACCCGAGCCCACGTCGAGAACTCTTCCGGCCTGGACATAGAGCCGCGGTGGTTCCTCGGCCCAGGCCAGGGCGGCCAGCAAGAACAAGCAACCGGCGAAGACAGGCTGGCGGCGCATACTGCCTCCTGAATTGGTTTGGCTGAACAGGGCGCGATTCTAACACCAAAGCAGCCGTGATTCGGATGTCTGCTATCAGCCGGTTTCTCCATCATTTTTGACCGACCTTGGTGGCTATGCTAAATTGGAACAGGTCAACGCCATAGCAAGCAGGTACGAGTCGGCAGGAAGACTCGATTGACCTTCGCTGGGTGGCGCTCGGCGCCGGGCGCGTAGTTAAACGGGATAACACTGGCTTTGCAAGCCAGGATTACGGGTTCGATTCCCGTCGCGTCCACCAAACCCCACCATTAGAGAAAGCGAAACTCGAAAACCGAAATTCAAAAATCGCAACCAAGAAACGCTCGACAAACCTATTTCTTCTCCTCTGATTTCTTAATTCTGACTTCTATTTTCCAGATCACTCGTACCGCAAAGCCTCTACCGGGTCGAGCCTGGCAGCCCGGACGGCGGGGAAAAGTCCGCTCAATAGGCCGATGACGATCAAGATGCCGCTCGAGAGGAGGAGGGTGGCCGCCGAGATGCGCAAATGGATGTCGCCCTTACCCGAAGCGTCCTCATACATCGGGCCCAGAAAAGGAAGCGAGTCGATGGCTCCGGCAACGGCGAAGGAAAGCGCCATGCCGATTATGCCGCCCCCAACCGTCAGCACCAGGGCTTCCCAGAGAAATTGCGTGAGGATCTGCCGCCGGGTGGCGCCCATAGCCCGGCGAATCCCGATTTCGCGGGTGCGCTCAGAGACCGAAACGAGCATGATGTTCATCACGCCCACGCTGCCGATGCTCAGGGTGAGGATGCCGATGAACGTCAGCAGAAACTCTATCCCGATGGTGATGCCGTCAATCACCGGCCGAAATTGCTCGCGGCCGAACATGCGCATGGCCATCTTATCTCCCGGCTGAAAGCCTTGCCGCTTGGCCACCGCCGCCCGCACCTGCTCCATCGCCGCCGGCTCCATCGAGGGGGCAACCGGCATGAAGACGATTACACTCAGGTATTTCGCGTTCCAGATATCCCCGGCCGTGGTGAAGGGGATGAAGCCGCAGTTGTCATCGGAGGTGAAATAGTTGGAAAACTGAATCTTTTTTTCCATGGTGCCGATGACGAGGAAGCGCACGCCGTTAATGGCAATCGTCTGGCCGACGGCGGAGGAAGAGCCAAACAGCCTGGTTTTGATCTCCTCGCCCAGAACAACCACCCGGCGATGTTGCAGCATGTCTTCGCTCGAGAAAAAGCGGCCTTCGCTCGGCACCTCGTTGCGCATTTCGGAATAGACGGGATAGACGCCGCGGACGCCGATGGAATGGGTGCGGTCGCCGCGTCTTGCCTCGGTGCGTCGAAAAAGTTCCGGGCTCACCGCCTTGACCAGCGTGCACTGCTCCTCGATGGCCTTCACGTCTTCAATCTGAAACCGGATGGGCCGCCCGGCGCGCTGCCCGCCGGCCTGCTCCGATGTCTGCCCGGGCCAGCAGATGACCGCGCTCCGGCCAAAGGCCTCAAAGGCGCGCACGATGGCAAAACGAAAGCCATCGCCGTAGGCAATCAGGATCGTCACCGCCACGATGCCCCAGATGATGCCGAGCGTGGTCAGAACCGAGCGCACCGTGTGATGCCGCAATGCCTCCCACGCCTGCTTGAGAATGTCGAGAAACATAGGGTTCACCCTGAAGGGAGCGCTACCTCTCTCCCTCGTTAGGCTTCAAAGCGAAGCGCCTCCACCGGCGTCAGCAGCGACGCTTTCCACGCCGGATAGAGGCCCGAACCGATTCCGACCAGCGCCAGCGCCGCCGCTGAACCGACCAGCGCCGTGGGCGTGACCAGCAAGCCGGCAAAATACTGCGGCATCGGAATCAAGTTGACCAGCCGGCAAATCACCAGCGCCACCCCGATCCCCGCCCCGCCGCTCAGCCCGACGAGCAACAACGCCTCAGAAAAAAACTGGACCAGGATGTTGTGCCGGGTGGCGCCGAGCGATTTGCGCAGTCCGATCTCCTGCGTCCGCTCCCGCACCGCCACCAGCATGATGTTCATTACGCCGATACCGCCCAAAAAAAGCGTGGTCACTCCCACCGCCCCCAGGAAATACTTCATCCCGTCGGTCAACTGGGCAAAGAGCTTGGCCTCTTTCACCGTGTCCCAGATCGGAACCGCCTCCTTGTCGTGAGGATCAAAGTTGTGCATCCGCGCCAGGCCCGAGCGCACTTGCCACTCGCACGCCTCATGCTGCTCGTAGGATTTGGGTGTCACGATCAGCCGGTCCACCGTGTAATGCGTGCCCGGCGGCGGGTCGGGGAAGTCGCGCCGCACCGCGCTGAACGGAACAAAGATCTTGCTGTTGTCCGGGCCGTCGTAGTTGGAATCCTGATCCTTTTTTTCGACCAGGCCGATCACTTGATAGGGAAAGTCGCCCACGCGGAGGGTCGCGTCGAGCGCCGGCCGGGTGCCAAACAGTTGCCGCCGGACTTCGTCGCCGAGGATGGCCACCCGGCGGCCCTCGGCTAGGTCTTCGGTGTTATAGAAGCGTCCCTCGGCGAGCTTGATGGTGCGGATCTCCTGAAAAACAGGGTGGGAACCAGTCACGTTGAACCGGCCGGAGTTGAAATCGCTGCGCACGTTTGCCGGATTGCCCAGCTCCGGCACCACGTGCCGGCAATCGGGGCAGGAGTCGCGCACGGCAGCAAAATCAGCATCTACG
>DATBWB010000072.1 GCA_036514995.1 Candidatus Acidiferrales bacterium | reverse complement strand
AGGGTGGCGAAGGCATGCCGGGCATCCCCATGCCACCGCCACGCCCGCCCGTCACCGTCCACTTCCCGCCCTCGCGCCGCAACGAATAATGGAAGCCCATCATGCCTTCGCCACCCTTGGTCTTGAACGTGATGTCAGCTTCGGCGGTATCGCCGCTGATCTGCACCTGGGTGATTTCCATCGTCATCTGGTCCCAGGCGAGGCCGGGACGAGTCTTCAAATAATTTTCAATCGCGATGCGAATTTCAGCCTGCGGCACCGCGTCGGATTTCTTGCACGCGGCAATCGAGACGGCGCTTAAGAGGCAAACAACTATGGCAACCCTGCGCAACACGGCTTCCTCCTGAAAATCAAAACCCATGCGGCCCCGACGCTCCATGGCTCCGGGCAGCAGAACCCCGTACCATGCGGTACGGGGCAGGCCGGAACGTTAGCTGAATCCTGAAGTGCTGTCAAAGGGTTCACCCTGAAGGGGTTGCTCTGAAGGGTCGAGGAAAGTTGTAGCCGCAAAGTAGAAATGTCCGTTCGGGTGGCGCATGCATCCCGCAGAGGGAGAAGTATGCGATTGCCGGCGTTCCATAATTGACTTCACCCCACAATGTCATGCTGAGCCCCGATTCATCGGGGCGAAGCATCTGCTTTTGCCGAGGCAACCGCTACAGAATTGACTTCACGGAACGGCTGGGATAGTTTCGGGATGCTTTGCAGCGCCGGAGACGCGTCCCGGCAGGTCGGGACGTGCCGGAGCGGCTATTCATGCTGGATTTGAACTTTGTTCGGGAACATCTCGAGCTGGTGGAGCGCAAAACGACTGAGCGCGGCATGAAAGTGGATTTCCATTCCTTTCGCACGCTCGACGAGCAGCGGCGCCGCGCCATCACCGAAGCCGAAAAACTCAAAGCCCTGCGCAACAAGGCCAATGAAGAGATCGGCGCGCTGCGCGCCCGCGGCGAGGACGCCTCCGAAAAGATCGCTCGCATGAAGGAAGTCTCCGACCGCATCAAGAAATTTGACGAGGTCATCCACGCCTACGACGACAGCCTGCGCGAATTCCTGATGAGCGTGCCGAATGTGGCGCACGAATCGGTTCCGGCGGGGAGCTGCCCGGAACAGAACCTCGAGGTGCGCCGTTGGGGCGCGCCGCCGAAATTCGATTTCCCGCCCAAGCCTCACTGGGAGGTGGCCGAGCGGCTCGGAATCCTTGACCTGCCGCGCGCCGCCAAGATTGCCGGAGCGCGTTTCGCCCTCTACCAGGGAGCCGGCGCGCAACTCGAGCGGGCGTTGGCCGCCTTCATGCTCGACCTCCATACCCGCTCGCACGGCTACACTGAAGTCTTGCCGCCGTTCATCGTCAATTCGGCGTGCCTCGTCGGCACCGGCAATCTGCCGAGATTTGCCGCTGACCTGTTTCATCTCGAGGCCACCGACTACTGGCTCTCGCCCACCGCCGAGGTGCAATTGACGAATCTTTACCGCGACGAAATTCTGGAACCCGACCGGCTACCGATCAAGCTGACCGCCTGGACAGGCTGTTTTCGCTCGGAAGCCGGCGCGGCCGGCAAAGAAACCCGCGGCATCATGCGCCAGCACCAGTTCCAAAAGGTGGAGCTGGTGAAGTTGACAAGGCCTGAGACGAGCTTCGACGAGCTCGAATCGCTGGCGCGCGATGCCGAAGAGGTCTTGCAACAGCTCGGGCTCCACTACCGCGTCACGATGCTCTGCACCGGCGACATGGGCTTTGCCTCGGCCAAGACCTACGACCTCGAGGTCTGGCTGCCCTCGACCGGCGAATTCAAAGAGATCTCTTCCTGCTCGAACTGCACATCTTTTCAGGCCCGCCGTGCGAGTATCCGCTACAGGCCGCAGCCCCGGGGCAAGACCGAATTTGTCCACACCCTGAACGGCTCCGGCCTCGCCATCGGCCGCACCTGGCTCGCCTTGATTGAGAATTATCAGCAGCCGGATGGCGCCGTTATCGTGCCGGAAGTCTTAAGACCCTACATGGGCGGATTGGAAAGAATCACAGGCTGAGATCTTCGCCTCGATCTTGCTCCGCCTCCGGGCAAAACTCAGAAGGGCGCTTCCGATTGCCCTAATCCGGCTCCTGGCTTTTCCTGCTCCTGGCTCTGCCGTCTCTGTGCCTCTGTGGTGAACTTTTCTTCCCGGCTTGACACCCGCGACACCCTGATCAACGATCCCGTCAGGCCCCGGTACTTCGGGGCGGGAGCCCTAAGCGGTGTCCAAGATGGCCGAAATTCTGCCTCCGTTGAAGACCGAGACAAGTCCCGGCTCCCGCTTGCCTCCGCCTGTCTTCCACGACCCCAAGCACCACATCAAAATCTTTCAGGGTGACTGCCTTGAAATTCTCCCCGCTATCCCTGAAGGCTGTGTGGATTTAATCTTCGCCGACCCGCCCTACTTCCTTTCGAACGACGGCATCACCTGCCACGCCGGCCGGATGGTGAGTGTCAACAAAGGCCAATGGGACCGCTCGCGCGGCGCGTACGCAAACCACGAATTCAACCGTGCCTGGCTCGCCGCCTGCCAGCGTGTGCTCAAGCCCAACGGCACCATCTGGGTCAGCGGCACCGCTCACGTGATTCATTCCGTCGGCTTTGCCATGCAACAGCTTGGCTTCAAGCTGCTCAACGACATTTCCTGGGTGAAGCCCAATCCTCCGCCTAACCTTTCTTGCCGCTACTTTACCCACACCACCGAAACCATCATCTGGGCCGGCAAGAACAGGAAAAGCAAGCACACCTTCCACTACAAGCTGATGAAACAGCTCGCCGGCGGCAAGCAGATGAAAAGCGTCTGGCAGATTCTCCCGCCCGACCGTGAGGAGAAGCGCTTCGGAAAGCACCCCACGCAAAAGCCTGTCGCCCTGCTCGAACGCATTCTCTTGGCGTCGCCGAACGAGGGCGACATCGTCCTCGATCCCTTCATGGGCAGCGGCACCTCCGCCATTGCGTGTCTCGGGCTTCGGCGATTCTTCTGTGGGCTGGAAATCGAGGAACAGTTCCTCGGCCTTGCCCTGGCAAGAATCTTCGGTCAACTCGTGGTCGTCATCTTCACTGCTGAGTCATTTCAAATTGATCTTGATCTCTTTGGCGTTTTTGTGGATCGATCAGCAGGAAGCGGAGATTCCCCCCTGATGGAAGTCAGTACCACCTCGAAGCTGGTGCACCGGGAGAGAAAGTTCTTCTTTGTCGGTTCGCTCCAGCGCGAGGTTGTGTACTCTGTGGTTGCGGAAT
>DATBWB010000071.1 GCA_036514995.1 Candidatus Acidiferrales bacterium | reverse complement strand
CGCCCCTGACGCGGACACGATGGGCGCGGGTATAAGGTCCCTACCTTCAAATCACGGCTATACCATGGCTTGCATTGTCGTGCCGAGTGGAGGGCCACATAGGACTGGTTGGGCCTACTGGCACAGTTCACCGGTCAACGGGATTCAGCATGCCGCTCGCGTCAATCTCCAGGAGGGGCTTGGGGTGTGGGCGATGGAAGTCGTCCACATGGCCACAGAGTTCGGGGACCTCTACAACACAGACCCAAATCTCGGCGCATTCGATAACATGGCTGCCTCAAGTGGGACACACCCGTCCGCGCATACGAAGCTCGCCATGCAGTGGCTAGACGGCGTCACGGTCGCGACACACCGCGGTCGGCAGTCAAGGTTTAACCTGTGGGCCATTGCGTTGCTTCAACCCCCACCTCCCGGACGAGTAGCAGCCGTGCGGATTCCGTCTCGCGTTAGCAGCAATCACTTCCTGATTGAGGCCCGACTGCGCGTCGATCCTTACGAGAGGCCCTCGTTCGCGTCGTCAGGCATCCCAAGCGAAGGCGTCATTGTGTACGAGGTTGCGGCACGCCACGAAGTGTACTTGCGCACGCCCACAGCCCTCTCCGTGGGCCAGACATACGCGACCGGGGGCGAGGAGGATCTTGAGGTCCGCGTGTCCGCCGCGCTCCCCGGTGGCTTCTCCTTCGTGATTCGGACACCTGAACACCCCGAATGCCCGCGCTTACGCGAGCAGATTCAGCTACTGAGAGAGAGCATCGAATCTGAGGAGGACCCCTACATTCGCAGAGGAATGATTTCTGCGCTACGGCGGGCGCAAGAGCGGGCGCGCGACCTAGGCTGCGATGGGTGACCTAACGAGCCGAGATTTGGAGTTCCGTCTATGAGTGAGACGGAGAGCGGCGGTTGGTACTGCCCGCTACTGGTCACATGTGAGATTGCCTAACGACGGGCTCAAGCTGACTCGCTTCGCTCGCAGCTTAGCCCGAGAGTTAGCTCCTGAACGATCGCCGCCAAGAACGGCTATTCCCGACAACTGTCGGCGGCGATGCTGCCACCGCTGAACTCGCCTATCAAATTATCGGGGATCGCCGCCGAAGCAAGTCTCTGAAACTTGCAGGATTTGCCTCACCTTTGGGGGATCGATCCTGCCTTGTCGGCTAGGCTTTACGAATGCCTCTCCCGCACGAGGCTCGCCACGCACTTGGCCGTATAACGCCCTCCTCGGAAACTGACCCACTACCGAGTAAAGATAGGCTCGGGGCGGCGGCCCTTCAGTGGATGTGGCGGGTCTTGCGCTGCATGTAGTCCATGAGGAGATACTGGCCGAGGTTGTAGGGGGTGGTGAAATAAGCCTTGCCCCGGCAGATTTCGGTGACTTTCTGGACAAAGTGAACCAGGCTATAGTCCGTGGCCAGCATGAAGGTGTTGACCAGGATACCGGAGCGGCGGCATTTGGCGACTTCGGCCAGCGTCTGGCTGACAACCAGCGGGTCGAGCCCAAAGGCATTCTTATAGATGCGGCCGTCTTCCAAAGTAAGTGCCGAGGGCTTCCCGTCGGTGATCATCACGATTTGTCGCATGTCCTTCTTCTGGCGCGAAAGGATGCGCTGGGCCAGCCGTAGCCCTTCGCGGGTGTTGGTGTAATAGGGTCCCACTTGCACCCGGGCAAGCTGAGAGAGTGGCATTTCCTCGGCGCTGTCATGGAAGAGCACCAGGTGCAGGGAATCACCGGGGAATTGCGTGCGAATGAGATGAGCGAGAGCCAGCGCCACCCGCTTGGCGGGGGTGAACCGATCCTCTCCATACAGGATCATGCTGTGGCTGCAGTCGAGCATCAAGACGGTTGCGCAGGAGCTTTGATATTCCGCTTGATGAACCATCAGGTCAGGGTAATCGAGGTCAAGCGGAACCTGGATGCCGCTTCGTCGCATGGCGTTGAAGAGTGTGGCCGGGATGTCGAGGTTGAGTGTGTCGCCGAATTGATAGGTGCGCGAGCTCCCCCCCGACTCGATGCCGGTAGCGAGGTCGCGGGTATCGTGCCGGCCAAAACTGCTCTTGCCAAGCGAACCAAGCAGCTCCTTCAAGGTCTTGTAACCCAGGAAGTCAAGAGTCTTGTCAGTGATTTCGAAGCGCGCCGCCCCTTCCGCCGGGCGCGCGCTTCCGACGGCGCCCCGGGCATCCTTCTGGTAGGAAACCTCGTCGGGATTTTGAATGCTGACATATCCCTCCTGCGAGAGCCGCTCCAGCAACCGTTCGAGGATTTGATCGAGAGTGGGGTTTGGCTTGCCGCCGGCCTCCTGCATCAACTGCTCGAGCATTTCCGCGGGAATCAGATCGCCCTCCTCCAGGGCGCGGAGGATGGCCTGCTTGAGCTGCTCCAGGGATGGATTACCCTCCATCTCGTTCATGCTGTAGAACGATTGCTCGAAGCCGCTACGCAGAAAGAAATCGGCAAGGCGGCTGACAAGTTCCTCCAAGTTGATGGAGTCCCAATCCTGACCGGTAAAACGCGAATAGCGGATGAACTTCATAGGCCGCTCTGGTGCCGTTCCAACTTCATGAGCCTATACATCTCGATCCTGCATGATCAATAAAGCATGCCGTGTGACTTGCGGAAAATGGCCCCAAATAGTTGGAACGGCGCTAGTTAAACGATCTCCGGTGCCGCGGGGAATCTTCCCGCGGTTCGACGCGCTTTTTCTCCTCGGCAAAAAAGCCTCGTTCCTCGTTCCGGCTGATGCGGCGATGGGCGTAAAGGCCCTCGAGAACGAACTCCGCCGCCGCCACCACAAGCGCCGGGTCATCTTTCCCTTTGACGCCCAGCGGCGCAATCTTGTCCACCAACCCCTGGATGAGTTTGAGCTGCTCGAGAAGTTCGCGACTTGAGCCGCCGGCCCCAATCTTCAGTTGGCCGCCCAGGTCAAACCACTGGACGATGGCAAGAAGGTCGGCATCGGCGAAATAGCGATCAAAGACTTTCCCCACCGCCGAACGAAGCAGATCGCGAGCGACGGCTTCCGCGCCCCGCAGCTCACCCTCGTACTCCAGCTCGAACTTGCCGGTCAGGGAGGGGACCGCCGCGTAGATGTCAGCCACGCGCGGAACAACAACCTGTTCTTTGTGTCGAAGCGCCCGCAGCTCGGCATTGCTGATGGCCGTCTCCATTGAGCTGATGCAAATGCGCTGGCTCACCCCGGAGCGCCGATCGATTTTCTTTTCCTCCCTCGCCAGGAAGGCGATTTCCTCGACAATCTCTTGCACAAATCGCGGGAGACGCAGCTTGCCCTGCGATCCGCGATCGAGCCAGGCTTCCTGCTGGGTGATGGCGATGCCGTGCTCAAGATCAGTGGGGTAATGGGTGCGGATCTCCGAGCCGATGCGGTCCTTGAGCGGGGTGATGATTTTGCCGCGGGCGGTATAGTCTTCCGGGTTCGCGGTAAACACCAAAAGGATGTCGAGGGGCAGGCGGACGGGGTAACCTTTGATCTGCACGTCGCCCTCTTGCATGATGTTGAATAGCCCGACTTGAATCTTTCCGGCAAGGTCAGGAAGCTCGTTGATGGCGAAGATGCCGCGGTTGGCGCGCGGGAGAAGACCGTAGTGGATGGTCTGCTCATCGGAGAGGTAAAGGCCGCCTCGGGCCGCTTTGATGGGGTCGATGTCTCCGAAAACGTCGGCGATGGTTACGTCCGGGGTCGCCAGTTTTTCGACGTAGCGTCGCTCCCGCGGTAGAAACCCGATGGGTGTCGCATCGCCTTGCTCTTCCAGGCGCTGCCGGCAGTGCCGGCAGATGGCCGCATAGGGATTGTCGTTGATTTCGCAACCCTCGATTACCGGAATGACCGGATCGAGAAAAGTCCCGAGGCAGCGAAGGATCCGGCTTTTCGCCTGGCCGCGAAGGCCAAGAAGAATAAAATTGTGCCGCGAGAGAATGGCGTTGACGATCTGGGGGATGACGGTGTCCTCGTAGCCGAAGATGCCCGGGAAAAGAGGCTCGTTTCCCTCCACGCGGGCGAGCAGGTTTTCCCGCATCTCCTGCTTGACGGTTCGACCGCCATAGCGCTTCTCGGAAAACTCGCTCTGGCGAAGTTCACCCAAAGTCCTGGGTAGGGCGCGCATGGTTCCTTCTCGAGTCATAGTCCCTGGAGATCTGTCGCCAGGCGACCTGAAGCCCGGCAACCACTCCATTATAGGGCAAACGACCGGCCGCATGCATCGGCGATGGCCGGCGAGTGGTTCCTGCAAAGCATACCCCTGGCCATCCCCAAGCTTCGGCACGGCCGACGCTCACCGCGTTCAGGCAGCCCTTTCGCCTGCCATCAATGGACCATCAATGGACCATCAATGGAAATGTCCGTTCCCGCCCGCGGCCTTGCGCGCCCGCTCGATGCGCGGAAGCCACTGCGACATCTCGCTGATGAGCAATTCGAGCCTTGCTACTTCCGCCCGCATTTCAAGCAACTTTTGTTTTAACGCGAGATCGAGGGCGAGGGCGGCGGCGATCCCGAAAGAAACACGAGCCGGTGAACGGTCAAACGCAGGTGGTTTGCCCCGGGGAATCTCATCGGCAATCTTCTCATAGAGCGCGGTCGCCTCCGCCACCAGGCTGGGCGAGGGCTGGGGACCGGCGTCGTCATCGAAGAAGATAACCGATGCACGATCGTAGGCGCGATCGGAAAGAACATTCTCCACCTGGAAACGCTGCTCGCCTTGCGTCGAAATATCCATCCGCCCGTCAGGGTATTTTTTGATGACCCCAAGGATGCCGGCCGTGCAGCCAACCCGCTCGAGCTTCTGGCCTTGCTCGAGGATGATCCCGAAGGGGGCTGCTTGTTGAAGACACCAGCCAATCATCTCCTTGTAGCGCGGTTCAAAAATATGAAGCGGCAGCCATACGCCGGGGAAGAGCACCACCTCAAGCGGAAACAACGGAATGATGAGAGTGGCCATTTGGGGAGCGATTATAGCCGAAAGGAATTTCGCCGCCTTGCCCGGCTCATCCTGCCTCCGCCAGCAGCGCCTCGAGCTCGGACAAGGTGTGCGAGTCGCCGGAGCGGCGGGTCACGTCGAGGGCGGCCTCGATGATTTGTCGAGCCTCTTCCCTTCGCCCCAGGCGGATCAGGAGATTGGCCCATTGGTAGTAGCCCGCTGAGTAACGCGGGTGGCTCTCCATCAATTGGCGGAATTGGGTCAGTGCCTCCTCGCTTCGGCCCAGGCTTGCGTACTCCATCGCCAGTCCGTACCGCGAAAAGGCATCGGCGGGATTTTTCTCGACAAACTGCTGGAGGACTTCAAGCCGGTTTTTCAATGGCGGGCTGCTCCTCGCAAGCATTCTCCGGGCGGCAGCGAAGATTGCTATCCAGCCGCCCCGCCCTTATAGTATAAACTCAGTTCGCGAGCAACCGCGTGCTCAAAAGGGCTGGTGGAAGATTGATGGCGTGTCCGTTCTTTTTCCCAACTGAAAAGTTTGACGATAAGGCCTGGCGTCATCGGCCGCAATTGCCCCTTGGGGATGGGTTCCTTGGGATTTGTCGGCGAGATTCGAAGCAGGAGTTCATTCCGGACGCCCGTGCCTTGCAAGCCTGCTGCAATCTCGGCTACGCCTTCGACTGCCCGCGCTTTCCCAGGACCTACTCGACCGATGCCGTGCGCTTGGCCGTGGTAGGCGACACGAACAGCCTGGTGACCATTTACTGCGTTCTGGAAAAGGACCATCGCCCGGCCGAACATGGCAAGTTGGAATACTCGGCCGCCGAGCGCCAATTTCTTTCTCGGCACCGTGACCCAATCGTCGAGCGGCAGGCAGAGGTTTACGTCGAGTCGTACTTCCGCCGCAAAGGCGGACCGGCCCGGCCGGCGCACCACTCGCCGGGTGATGCCCGGGCCTGAAATCGCCGGTGGCCGGACTCCTCACCGGCCCGCACTTGTCGGGAGCGTCGGGACGGCGACGGCATCGGCGAGAACAAGTCAAAAGGACACGGCGATAACAAGACCCGTCGGCGATCTCTTGCGCCGTTTTCCCCGAGGTGCCATGGCTAAAAAAAGGGTCGCCGGGACAAAGACCGCTTCCCAAACCGGCGAACAACCGGGCAAGCCCGCCCGGGACAAAGCTGAACTGCTGGGAAAAGAGATTTTGGCGGGCAAGCCGGTCACCGCTTCGCAGTCGGAGATGGTGGAAGTGGTCTTGCCGAATGACGCCAACCCCCTCGGGAATATCCTTGGCGGAACGGTGATGCATTTGATCGACATCGCAGCGGCCATCGCGGCCCATCGCCACTCGAACGGCTATGTTGTCACCGTCTCGGTCGATCATCTCGACTTTCGCCACCCCATAAAGGTGGGAGGATTGATTGTTCTGAAATCGTCCGTCAACCGCGTTTTCCATACTTCCATCGAAGTCGGGGTGAAGGTTTTTGCCGAAAATATTATGACGGGCGAGCGACAACACACCAGTTCAGCCTACGTCACCTTTGTGGCTATAGACGAAGAAGGCAGGCCAAAAAGAGTCGCCCCGGTGATCCCGCAGAGTCCGGAGGAAAAACGGCGCTACCGGGAAGCCGCCCGGCGCAGGAATTTGCGCTTGGCGAGCCGCCAAAAAGGGTGGAGCCAGATCGTCTGAGGAGGCTTATGTTTCGAGAAATGCTCGAAGGCCGGTACCCCAAAAAGATTGCCCTCAAAGACGCCAGCGAGCTGATCGTGCGGCCGCTGGCCTCGGGCGACCGTGACGCCCTCCTGCGCTTTTTTCAGCAAGTCCCGGAGGAAGATCGGCTCTACCTGGCTGACGATGTGACCGATCCAAGAGTGGTGGCTCGCTGGTGCGCCGAATTGGACTTTGTTTACGTGGTGCCCTTGCTTGGCCTGGTCGGCGGCGACGTCGTTGTGGATGCCACCCTCCACCGCGAAAAGGGCGGCTGGAAAAGCCACATCGGGCGGGTGCGCGTCGTTGTCCACCCCAAATATCGCGGCCGGGGCGTCGGCGCCGCTCTGGTCAAGGAGTTGATCGACATCGCCATTGAGATCGGCCTCGACAAGTTGGACGCCGAGTTCGTCCTCGCCCAGGAGCACGCCATCCATGCCTTTGAAAGGATCGGCTTCGTCAAGGTGGCACAGTTGCCGCAACATGTTCTCGACCGCCATGGCGCCGCCCATGACCTTATTCTGATGGTCTATGATCTCAAGGGCGAGGCCTTCGGCATAGACTAGTGCCGTTCCACCTTAATGAGCCTATACATCTCGATCCTGTATGATCAATAAAGCATGCCCTGTGACTTGCCGAAAATGCCCCCAAATAGTTGGAACGGCACCAGTCCTTTTAGCTTCAACTCGTTATCCGGATAAAGCGGTCGGGTAGGTGCCTGCCGGAGTCTCGCCGCTCATCCCTATTCCCATTCTTGCATTCGGAAAATTTCCCTTTATGGAATGAGACTCCTTGGTACTTGCGGCCTATTGACTGGCTCGGGCGTGCCAGCCAAGATGACCGAGCGAAGTGGCTATGGCCGCTGCTCTGAAGGCGCCGTTGCTCTCGCGAGCAAGGGGAGTCATGCCGGGTAGGCGCAAGTCGGATTGGGAAAAACTCGAAAGGCGCGATTGGGAGTTGTGGTTCCTAGCGGTCGCGATGATTTTCATCCTCGCGGTCGGCATTTTTGTCGCGGCGCTCCCCGCGCTGGTAAGCGACTCCGCTCGCATCGGCACCACGTTGAAGCGTGTCTTGATTGGTTTCTGTGTCCTGACCGCCCTTTTCAATGCCTACCTGATCGAGCGCCAGCTTGCGATCAAAACGCTGCGGCGAAAGTTGTACGATGAGCAAACTCGGATCGCTTTGCTCCAGCTCCAGGCGAGCGAAAATATTTTGCTGTCGTTACCCCGTGAAGAGCAATTCCGCGACCGCTTGGCTATGGAATTGAAGCGGGCGGAACATTCCAGCGCGCCCCTTTCCGTCCTTACCACCAAAGTCGAGATAAGCGGCCCGGTTGAGCCCTCCGAGAGGATCCAGTGCATCGGCGAGACTCTGAAGCTCATCATGCAGAGCCTGCGCCAGGAGGATTCGCTCTATCAGTACGATGAGAACCTTTATTGTGTGGTGCTGCCCGGCGCCGGCATGGAGGCGGCCCAAAAAATTGCCGCGCGACTGCTCCGCATGTTTGACACCCATCCGGCCCTGCACCAGCAGGGTGTCTCCCTGAAAACCTACCTGACCAATTATCCCATTGACACGGAAAGCGCCTACGAAATGGAACAACTCGCCGTGCAGGCCTTCCTGGGATAAAATTCCAATCGGGGTGTGAGAAGGGAATCCGCCTGGGGCCGAAGGGGAGGTTCGTTTCTGGATCTTTGTTATGGACCGTGAGTATTTTGAGCAGCTCGTTGAGGAGGCGCTTGCCGGGTTGCCCGAGCAGTTCCGGGCCAAGCTGCGAAACATAGCCGTAATCATTCAGTCGCGCCCGCCACGATCGCGCAAACGCAGAAAGAGCCCACAGACGGCGGGCTTGCTTCTCGGGATTTTTCAGGGTGTGCCGCTGACCCAGAAAAGCGTTTTCGCGCCCACCCCGCCCGATCGCATCGTCCTCTACCAGGCGAATATCGAGGCCATCTGCCGTTCCGATGCTGAAATCAAAGAGCAAGTCCG
>DATBWB010000070.1 GCA_036514995.1 Candidatus Acidiferrales bacterium | reverse complement strand
TTTAGAAGTCGCTTCAGTTTTGGCTGGTAGATGATGTCGAAAGCGGTTTCTTTTCCCGGGAAAAGTTTGAGCGCGATGCGGCGGGTCGAGGCGACCATGGCGACGGCTTCGGCATACGGCAGATTTCCCTGGCTGATGAGGTTCATCACCAGGCTGATGACGATTTGCAGCCGGCGGGTGCGTTTGTTTTCCTCGGCTAGTTCTTGCGGAGAGGGGATAGGTGCAGGGTCGGTACCCATAGCAAACTCGCTTTCCTATTATAGAGAGCGCCCGCCACCGCCACAAGCAGGCTCATTTTGAGGCAGCCGCGTAGGTGGTGGCCCTGATGGTTCGCCCGTCGGTCAGAAACGTGACCGCGCCATCGCGGTCGGTGCGAAAGAGCGCGCCGCCGTTCCTTTTGAGCCGCTCGATTGTTTCGGCGTGTGGGTGGCCAAAAGGGTTGCCTGCGCCGACCGACATCACCCGGTAGCGAGCGCTCACTGCGGAAAGAAATTCCGCGGAAGAAGAGCTTCGGCTGCCATGATGAGGAATCTTCAGGATGTCGCTCGCGAGCGGCGCGCCGTCATCCACCAGGCCATGCTCGACTTTGCGCTCAATATCGCCTGGCAAGAGCAGACGAACCCCTCCGCTGGCGGGACCAAAGCGAAGGAGAACGACCAGCGAGTCATTGTTGGCCGGCGGGCGTGGCGGCGAATGTTCGACGGGCGGCGAGAGAATTTCGCCTTCGACACTACCCACCGCAAAATGCTCGCCCGCTCGAAGCTCGACCACCGGAATTTTGTTCCTGGCAAATACATCGAGAAGCCGACGGTAGGCTTGCGAGTCCGGGTGGTGGCTGACCCACACGGTGCCAATGCGGAAATTTTCAGCAATTGCTCGCAAGCCGTCCAGGTGGTCGTGGTGGGCGTGCGTCAGTACCACCCAATCCAGTTTCTTGATGCGGCGCCACCAGAGGTAGGGCGAAACGACTTCTTCGCCGATGTCCATGCCGCGCCGGCGACCTGCTTCCAAAAACGCGCCGATCTGTCCGCCGCCGTCTATCAACATGGTGCGGCCATCCGGGAACGCCACAAGAATGGAATCTCCTTGACCGACGTCGAGCACCGTCATTTCGAGTTTTCCCGGGTAAAGCGCGGGTGGGAAAGGACAGGCTGCGACAAGATAGATGGCCAGCAGAAGCGGCACCGCCGCCGCGAGTTGCCAACGGCGCCGCCCCGACCGGTCGGGGCGCGGCCAACGGGGAGCGCGAAGCGACAACGCAAAAAGAACGAACGTCGCGAGATAGGCGATGGTCAACCACCGCGGCGGCATGGGGACGCGGTGGCTCAGGATGCTTGCTGCGCTGAACCAGCTCACCGCCGCCAGCATGCCGTGCGTGACGAGTCCGAGCGCTTTTCCGAGCCACAGTCCGAGGAGCGACCACCCCGCTCCGGCCGCCAGGGTCAGAAATCCAAGCGGCACGATGATCCCCACGAGCGGCACAACCACCACGTTGGCCCCAAGCCCTGACCAGCTCACCCGATGAAAATAGACCGCGCCGGCCACCAGGAAGCCGATCTGGATCGCAGCCGAAATGAGAATCAAGTCGGCCAGGCGCAGGCCGAATCGCACCGGCCAGGTCACCGCCGCGCGGGCAATCGCCCTTGACCGCAACCCAGCCGCAGGTCGGCCAAGCAGGCGAGCGATTTTTCCTTCGAGCCAGCCGACGAGCATCCTCAGCTCGATCCGCCATTGGGCTTGCCGCGGCTCAAGCCGGTCATCGCGGCGAACGTCCTCCAAATCGAAAAGAGCCTGCCGGCGCGGCGTGGTGGTCGCTTCCACCCAGGGCAGCCCGATCGCGCCAATGCTATAGACCGCCAGGAAGGACAACTGGAAACCGGCGTCGAAGAGCCATTCCGGCCGCAGCCAGAGAAGCCCCAGCGCCGCCACGGAAACCGAATTCAAAAAATCCAGATTGCGGTAGAGCAGGCGGCCGACCAGATAGACACCGGTGAACCAGACGGCGCGGGCGATGGGCGGGCGGTCTTCCACCAGCAACGCATACAGGATCAAAGCGAGCAGAATGACGGCCGTCGTCCACACGGGCGACACGCGCAGGCGGCGGAGCGCGAGCCAGAGAAACGCCGCCAGCGCGCCAACCTGCAGCCCAGATAGCACTAGGGCATGAAAGGTTCCGGTGCGCCGAAAATCCTCCGCGATTTCCTCCTCGACAAAGTCACGGTCGCCGAGCAGCATCGCCTTCAACACGGCGACGACGTCGGCGTCACTCTTCTCTGGGTAGAAACGATCAAGTTTTTCGAGAAGACGCGCCCGCAACCGGGAAAGCTGGCTGCGCACCCCGGCAGCACCCTGACCTTTTCTTTCGAGCAGCGCCGGATCGCGAAGGTTGCCGAGAAGGAAAACTCCCTGGCGGGCAAGGTGGGCGCGGTAATCAAAGCCACCGGGATTGCGGAAGAGCCGCGGAGGATGGAATTTGGCCAGTACCTCGATGCGGTCGCCGGGGTGAACATCCGGCAAGTGAACGTCCGGCAAAAGGACAGCCTGGGTGGCAGGTTCCTCCGGGCGTTCGTAGTAACTCAGCCGAACCCCGCCGCTCGCGGGCCCCGCCGCGGCGGGCTGGCCGCCCCACTCAATCGCTTCCGCCTCGATTTCATAGACGGTACCGCCCGGCCGGCGCCGCGGCTCGCTCGTGAGCCAGCCCGAAAGCCGGATGGGTTCCCGCCAATCGATTGCGCTGCTCTCAATCAACCTCTGAAGATGGTTCGGCGGAAGCGCTCGGCGGCTGATTTGGAGTTGCCAGGCAGCGAAACAAGACGTGGCCAGGAGCCCGGCAATCCACGCCGCCCTGAGCCAGCTTGCCCCGATACGATCGGGGCCCGCCGACAACCTGCCCGCCAGTCGGTTGGCGGAGCTGGCGGGCAAGCCCGTTCCGCCTTGCCCGAACCGGGCTTGGCGGGAGCGCCGACGGCTTAAGAGAAAGGCGACGATCGCGAAGGCATACAGTGCGACGAAAAGAAGAAGCCATCGGGATGGGACTACGTCGAGCCGGCTAAGACCGCCTAGCCCGGCCGCGAATGCCGCTGCCATCCATAGCATCGGTTGTCGCATGTTCGCAAAGACGGAAGCAGGTTCAACTTTCGGCAGAGGATACTATATCAACGGATGCAAAAGTTTGGTCACCTATCTTGAAGGTGGGTTTCTCCGCCCAGTTTGGTGAAGAAGGTACTCCGGTGCCCCATCCAGCGTCTTATGCTGCGTGGGGGAGGTCCTCTTACCAACGAAACAAGCCCCCACCCTCGTTCCTACACATCGGGACGAGGATGGGCCACCCGCGCAGCATCTCTCGCCGTTTTAGTCTTTTTAGGCTAGTCGGCAAGATCCTATGCCCTGAAGCCGGCCTCTACAAAGGAGGAGGATGGACCACTCGCCGCACCGGGCAAGCT
>DATBWB010000069.1 GCA_036514995.1 Candidatus Acidiferrales bacterium | reverse complement strand
GAGTTGGTTCGTGTTCGAGAGTGGAATGCCGCGGCTGATCCCCACATATTTGGCTGCGTACTGTTGAAACTGATCGCCCACCACCCAGATGAACCCGCCCAGCAAGAGCCAGAACAGCACATCCTTTGTGGTCACCAATTCTTGCCAAAGCGGCGCCGGGCCACCAGCGTAGCTCACCGCCAGCGTCGTCATCATCCCGAGTTCACCGATGGTGAAGAAAGTAACGAACGAGAGCGGGTTCATTCCGGTCAGATAGGCCTTGCGGTAGGGGATGTACATCGTTCCCCAGAGTACGCCGGCGCCCAAGGCTGCCAAGACGCCTCGCAGCGCGTGCTCGGCCGGCGCTTGAGTTGAAGAGGCAAAGGCCAGCAGCGTCGCTCCACCAAACATGATCAGCGCTCCGCCTAACACTCCCATCCAGCGCAGCCAACCGGCCTGGCGCAGCTCGTTGAAGAAGAGAAAGCCCCAAAAAATTCCCAGCAAGCTGTTGGTGTTCCAGAGCGGGAAAGCAATGGTGAGGCCGATATCGCGGATAGCGAAAATCGTCAATGTATTGGCCACCGCCCACAGGCAACCCGCCAGCACTGCCCAGACGATCAAGTGGGGTGCCTGCCGCACGTCAGCGCGAATGTAAGAAGTCCCCCGGATCAAGGCGGGCAGGCTCCAGCGTGCCAGGAACACGCCGACGACCATAATCAGCGAAATCACCAGCGGGGAGACCCCGATCGAGACCAACTTTGTTGGTGCCTCGGCCGCCCCCAACCATGCACCGGCGGTGAATCCGCAGAAGATTCCTACCGCCTGCAAGCTGCGCAGGCGCGAAGCTTCCACCGCGCTTTGCGGTGCCGCAGAACTCAAGCGCCCTTCCTCTTCGCTTGCGCTAGTAAATCCATCGCAGAAGCAGTAATCCGCCCAAAAGTACTGCCACCGGGACCCAGAAGTGGACATCGCGGAGAATCAAGACCCACCAGCGATCAGTCCGCCCTTCCGTTTTCCGTTCTTGCGGGATCTGCATTAAGAGTTCACAGGTAAGTTGCAGATGGCACTAACACGGACCTTCGATTACTATGAATCGCCTAGCCTGTCAATTGGAAAGACGGTGTCAAACCGTTTCTTCGGCCCTGATGAGCACGATACAGGAATGTTTGTGAGTCGTCTCTTACTGGCTCTCGTCCTCAGTACCGTCGCTACTCCGGCGACAAGCGAGCTGGCTGCCGACAGTCTGGAAATCAGCTTCGTGCTGAAGGCACCAGCGGAAGCAATCGCAGAAATTACCGCTTCCGCTCCCGGCGCCGCCTGGAACCGGCCGGGCGCGGAAGCCGCTGTCGCGACAATTTATTTGGATGGTCGCTACAATCAGGACGTGGTTCTTTTCCAGGGCACTGAGACTTGGACCTACCGAGTTTTCCTGGGGCCTCTCGAGGCTGGATCGCACCGCCTGCGCGTCGAGCGCAACGCGCGGTGGTCTGCTCAGGGCGCAGGCTTGGAGCTTGCGGCGGTGCACGTGCGCGGCCTGGCGTCCAATGAGCCTGAGCAGCGAGCCATCGCCCATGCCCCCATCCTTTACGCCCGCGCCGACACTCTTGGCCATTTCTCCGATATCCCGCTGCTGATGTGGTACGAGCGATTTTCTGAAGCCAAGGACACCGTCCTCCAGTACACCGTCATCTTCAGCAACGAGGACGCCGGAACCACTACGGACGCTTTGATGGCGCGCTGGGGCCGTGCCACCGACATTGAGTATGTCTATCGGGTCCGCTTGGATGCCCAGGGCAAGATCCGCAAGGAGGCTTTTCAAGGGCCGGAGCACAAGGACTTTGCCTTTAGCGGCCGCAAGGAGGGCCGCCACCCTTTTCTGCTCGTCCTCTCACAGAACAATATTTTCGCCGACACCGGCTTTTCCGCTCTGCAATATCGCCTTTTGCCCGTGCGCGCCGACCTCAACCAGCATTCGCGCGAAGAGGTGATGGATCGGTTTCATTGGACGTACCGGCTGATGGCCCAGGAACTGGAACGCGAAGGGAAGTTGCGACCTTATGATGCGGTGGCTGGAACGGCGGTGGGGGACCCGCGCCAGTATCTTTACCTGGAGATCAACGCCGAAAGCCGTGACAGCGGCGTGGTGGCCTGGGTCAAACTGAAGGGGCAGCCGCGCTGGTACAGCTCACACCGGGGCCAGCGCGACCTCGCTGTCTCCCGCAGCGGCTGGTTCCGGACAGCAGTGGAACTCCCGACTGGTACTGCAGCGGAGGCCCTGGAGTTCATAGCGATCGAGTGCGTTGAGGTGCAGGATCCCCGAAATGCCCCGTCGGACACAAGCCCAGAAACCCTTCTGCGGGAAATCAGCAAAGTGTTTCTGCTCGATGCCGACTATCGACCGGGCCCCAACTTGCTGAGCGCGACCCCCTCCCTGACTCTGCGTCCGGGAGAAATGCACACGTTCATTCCCCAGCCGCGCTAACCGACCTAGCCCCTAAGGGCGCAAATCGGACTTTGACGCACTTGACTTCATAGGGGCGCGTGGGCATGAGTATGCCCGTTCCCTGCAGTGGTAACTCAGCCTCTTCCTTTTCCATGAGATTGGTTTCCACGACTTGCGTGGCTCCCGGCGGCACGCGCAACCGCGCCTGAGTCTGCTGCCCGGCGAATTCATAGAAGCGGAAGATCAGACTATCGTCGTCCTCTGCCTTTTTCATGGCCGTCAGGATCAGGTTTTCAGGCTCAAGCTGGACGAAGGAATATACCGCTGGCAGCGACCCTTGATGGGGAGATGCCACCACCGCCATCAACCGGTAGTTCAACTCGTAGCCGCGGCGTACGGTCCCGGCTTCTTTCCAGGTGCCGCCGTGGGGGTAGAGCGAATAGGTGAAGCGGTGGAAGCCTTCGTCGGCGTGGGGATCGGGGTAGGCGGGCGAGCGCAATAAGGTCAAACGCAGCACGTTAGCGCGCGCATCGTAACCGTACTTGCTGTCATTGAGCACACTCAGGCCATAGGTGCTGTCCGACAAATCCGCCCAGCGCAGGGCCGGCACCTCGAATTTGGCTTTTTCTTCGGGCGTGCGCCGCGTTGTCGGCCGCGCAATCGTCCCGAAAGGAATCTCATAGGTGGCGAACTCACTCTGCACGGCGACCGGAAAGGCTACTTTCAACAGAACGTGCTTCTCGTGCCAGTCGACCTCCATGCCGACATCCACGCGTGGGATTTTGGGATAGAGCGTGATGTTTTGCGCAAAAGTGGAATTCTGAAACCTCTTGACGACCCGCAGAACAGCCCGGACGGGGCCGCTTTCTACCAGCTTGACCTCGTCAGCCTGGGTCAAGTCCCACTTCTGGTCTTCAAAGGTGGCATCGATGTTCCAAGCGTCGTACTCGCGGGGCTTGTCGTAGAAGGTCTGGAGCAGGTTGCCGCAGGCTGACGGAGCCAGCACTTCGCGGTTGTGCGTCTTGTCGAAGAGGCTGGTGATGCAGCCCGTCTTGGCGTCCACCCGTACCCGGTAGAACTCGTTCTCGATGAAATGGGTGTCCGCACGGAGAGAGGAGGCGGGGCGACGCGCCCGACGCATCGGCACGAAGTGAAAGACCTTGTAGCCCAGCGCGGGAACCGCCTCGGCTAGGAAGCGCACGGTCAGCTTATGTGTTTCCGAGGCGCGTGCAATAACTTCGGCCAGCACCGGCTGCCCGGCCGGGTCGCGCACTTCAACTTCAGTAACCGGCCGAGGAAATTGCGCTTCCACTTCCACTACATCCGTCCGCGACCATGCCAGCGGGTTGAAGACCAGCACCGGCACGCCCGGCCCTTCGGTGTGGGCACGCGCGCTGATTTCTTCTAGACCACGGGCAAGGAGCTCGTTCCCGATGCGCCGCACTTCGGCGTGGTCGCGCGCGGCGTCACCATAGACTGCGGCCACGCTCGAGCCTGGGAGAATGTCGTGAAACTGGTTGAACAGGACCTTTTTCCAGGCGTAGTTGAGTTCTGCCTGGGGATAGGGCCGGCCAAATAAAAAGGAGAGGGAAGAGAATTTCTCAGCGTTTAGGAGCAGCTCTTCGTTGCGGCGGTTGTTTTTCTTGGTTTCGGCTTGGCTCGTATACACGCCGCGGTGGTATTCGAGGTAGAGTTCACTCTTCCAAACGGGAATCTTCAAGCTGCCAATCTTCTCAGTCAGCCGATCGAAGAAAGCCTGTGCGGTGCCCAGAAAGAGTCGGGGATAGATTGCTCCGGCTGCCTGCCAGCGGCGTGCCGTCTCCAGCATGCTCCGCGTCGGTCCGCCGCCGTGGTCGCCCACGCCGTAGAGGTGCATCATCTCCGGGAATCCCATCGCCGGGGCATACTCCGCCAGATCGCGCGCCATCGCCACCGGGTCAATGGGGTTTCCGTAATGGTGGGGAAAGTAGCTGAGCACGCGGCTGCCATCAGGTGCCTCCCACCAGAACAGCTTGTAGGGGAAACGCGAGGTGTCGTTCCAGTAGATTTTTTGCGTCACGAAAAAGTCGATACCCGATTTCTTGTAGATCTGGGGCAATTGCCAGCTATAGCCGAAGGCGTCGGGATTCCAGCCCGTGCGGATGTCAACGCCAAACTTCTCCTGGAAATAGCCTTTGCCCACAAGCAACTGGCGGACCAGCGACTCACCGTCCGGCATATTCAGGTCAGGCTCCACCCACATCCCGCCGATGGGCTCCCAGCGGCCCTCGCGGACGCGCTGGCGGATTTCGTCGAATAGCAGCGGATACTTTTCTTCCATCCACTCGTAGGTCTGCGCGGAGGCATGGGTGAAGGTGAACTCGGGATACTCGCGCATCAATTCGAGCACGCTTGTAAAAGTGTTGCGCACCACCTCGACCGTTTCGGTCCAAGGCCAGAGCCAGGCCAGGTCAATGTGGGAGTTGCCGGTAGCGCGGATGGAAAACCCCTTCAGCCACTCCGCGAGTGGTCGCAGCTTCTCCCGCGCCTGCTGCAAGGAGGCATCGAAAGCCTGCTGGTCGCCACGCTCCAAGGCCGTCCAGTCGATGGTTTGGAGCGCGGCGTCCAGGTGCTGTGCTCGTTCGGCCTTTCCTTCCGCGGCAGAGTTGATTAACAGTTCGGCCGACAAGAACTCCTCGAGCAGCATTCGCGGGTCCGGCCGATCCGGAGTGGCCTCCAGCTCAAGCTGTGCTGTCCAAAGCCCGGTTCGCCCGCCTGGAACTTGCGTTTTGACGGCGATCAAAATTTTCTTGTCGGCCTCGACGCTCTTGGTCAACACAATGGGGTCGAGGTCATTTCCTTCCGCGCTGCGGACTCCGTTGAAATAGACCGTCAAATGGACGGGATTTTCGCCGCTGATGCGCACGCGGAAGCGCAGGCCCGCGCGGCGGATGTCGTAGCCCGCCAGCGAGGCCGGAATCTCGACCCAGCGGCGGAACCAGGCTGGCCCGGTGTTCCATTCTTCTCCTAGCTCGAAGAGCCGCCAGGCGGAGTCGTCCACGTTGGTCGCCTCTCCATGAAGAACATCGCCAGCGTGGAAACGCCACTCGGGCAACGGCAGCACGGTCATGGCTTGTAACCGCTCGAAGACCACCTTCCGCTCCCAAGACGGCTTCGAGCTTTCGTTTGCGCCCATGCGGCTGGGAACCACGAGGAATAAGATTACTAGGGCGATACTCACCGAGCTTTTAGAAGATGTAGAGGGCAAAATAGACCTCCTATTTTTTGGTGTCGCCCGGGCTCAGGGTCTTGTACATCAAACCTCCCGCCAACCCGCCGACAATCGGCGCAACGATGTACAGCCACCATTCATGACCCCGTGGACCCGGGAAGGCGATGGAGCCATAGCCGATGAGGTAACCGAGGAGGCGGGGGCCGAAGTCGCGGGCCGGGTTGACCGCATCCATGGTGACCGGCGCGCCAATACCTACGATGGCCGTGACGGCAAGACCGATGAATAACGGCGCCAAATTGGATTGGGGGCCCCTGGTACTGTGTTCATCCGTAAGGGCAAAAATTGCCAGCAGCAAGAACATCGTCAGCACCGCTTCCACCAGAAATGCGGTAGCGGTCGAAACCGTGCTGAATTCTTCCGGGCTAGTGCCAACCAGCCCGGGATTGGGGTAGAAGCAGGCGAACACCATCAACAATTTCTGGCTGCCCGGTTCCCCGACAACGACGCCGAGCTTCGTGGCCGTGCTCTCCCAGAAGCCGTACCAGCAGAAATACAAGGTGAGCGCAGCCACAAACGCACCGGCCACCTGGGCCCCCACGTACGGAACAATCTTTCCGCGTGGAAAGTGCCGGAAGACAGCAAAGGTCAACGTGACTGCAGGATTGAGATGCGCCCCGGCACTTGCAGCGGCGACGTAAACACCCAAGACCACGGCCAAGCCCCACAGGAGCGCGACGCCCGTCAAGTCCAACGCTCCGGTAAAGACGGCGACAGCCACGGCGCCGTCGCCAATCAGGATGAGAATGTAGGTACCTACAAACTCGGCGAAATATTCTCGCCAGACCGCGATTCGGGAAACGTCTACGCCCATCGGGTCGCCGTGGCTAAAACAAAGATTGCCAAGATCAGGACAGCGACGCCTCCCAACATAATGCGTAAGGGTTCTTTCCCAGTGCCTTTCCACTCCCCTGTCAGCACGCCCCAAATACTCGCGGTGATGACGATCAAGGACATAAACAGCGGCCAGCCCAGCACCGTGCCCAGCGTTCCGAGCTTCCCCGCAGCGACGCCGTACATCAGTGTGCTGCCAAACCAGAACACTCCCATCAGTCCCGCGAGGATCCAGTAGCTCATCGTGCTCGCCAATCCAAACCGGTTTGCAGTTCTGTTTTTGCGCAGCAGATGAATACAATAAAGTAGGTTGGGAATAGCCCCTGCACACATCAGGGGCAGCCAAACCGCGTTGGGGGCCCAAACGCTTTTAGCTCCTACATGCTCCGCTGCTGCGAGCAGGGGTGCTCCAAAGACGAGCCCCACGTTCACCAGAGCCGATCCCACGCCGCTGAACACGCAGTAGAGCAGGCCTCTCATCATAGAAGCTTTTCCCGGCGCTACCATCTGCCCCAGGGTTGCCTCGCGTCTCCGGCCCGCCACCGCGCAAATCCCAACACCTAAAATGACCAATCCCACCCCGACGAAAACCGCTAGACCTTCGGCCGTCAGAATCTTCTCTGGATGAAGCCGGATGAGTGGAACCAGGCTGCCGACGGCTGCCGAGAGGCCGAGGATGACCGAAAAGGCTAGCGCGATCCCCACCGCGTCTACCGCCAACCCAAAAAATACTTGTGAGATGCCCCAACCGGCTCCACAACCAATCACGGTGAGAATAACAGTGGGGTTTACCTCTTCGTACACCGGCCGCACCGCGGGCAGAGTCGAGAAAGTCATGAGAGGTGGGAAAACCACGAGTGCAAACACGGTCCAGATCAGCCAGGTGTTCTCCCAGGCCCACTGCCGCGTAAACTTCATCGGCAGGGTGAAGCTGCCATTCATTACCCCGGCCAACAGCAACAAGAGGAATCCCCCGGTAGTCTCATTCATCATGATTAGTTCTCAGCCTGCAACGAAATCGTGAATTGGCTTGATGCCGCTCAGAGTATACTTGAATTTTACCCAGACAGTGACTCGTAGAGGAACACAAAGCAAGCGATCGGTGAGGTATCATAAGCCCGCAGGCTTATTGCAAGGAGCAGAAATGCCCGAGGGGACCCCCCTAATCCTTGGGGTGGACATCGGCGGGACGAAGGTAGCCGCCGGCTTGGTAGACTCTCGCGGCGAGATCCTGGTGAAGAGTCGAGCG
>DATBWB010000068.1 GCA_036514995.1 Candidatus Acidiferrales bacterium | reverse complement strand
CGACAGGCGAAGCTCAGCCCAATGGGAGAAACACAGACGGGGAACTGCTTGGTGGCCACGCCGGCCGAGCACAACTCCCCAGCATCCTGTTTGGCTAAGAGTGTTTGACTAAGCTTGGCTGATGCGGTTCCTAAACCGGTTACCGGTGAGTGAAAGCATAGAGAGTCAATTCAACCCGACTGGATACCCCTAGCTTGTCAAAAACGCGAAACAAGTAGTTCTTCACTGTGTGCTCGCTCAGGTTCAGCTTCCGCGAAATTTCGCGATTGGTGAGACCCTCGGCCACCAAGCGAACGACCTGCTCCTCACGTTTCGTGCACAGGCTTATCCCCTGGGCATTAACCACGCGGAGCGGTGCTGCCTGCGCAAGGGCATCAAGAAGAAATTGCAGTTCGATGCTGTTGGCCCAGATTTGGCCGTTATGGACACTCTGAATGCATTTGCAGAGTCGTTCAATGAGTTCAGATCGGCAGAAAACTCCGCTCGCCCCGCCCCGAAAAGCATCGACGATCAGATCACGCTCGGAAGAATCGAGGAGGATGACGACACGTGTCTTTGGGTGAGAAGCGCGCAGTTCACGCAAGACTTTGAAGCCCATCAGGGGACCATCCTGCAGGTTCGCACTAATTACCGCTAGGTGGAGGTCAAATTCGTTTGCGGCATTCAAGATTCCGGCAGAGTCCACGGCAGAGGCAACTACATTGAAGTGATAGTGGGAACGCCTTAGAGCCTTGGCCATTAATTGGCATCCCATTTGACTGGAATCAGCAACAAGAACAGATATCGCCTCGCCGGCGATTTTGCCTGCTGTCCTCATTGCTGCCAGACTCATTGGTGGGCACGTTTGGGCCATTTTTATACCAAGTCGGATTGCGGATTACAATAAAAATCAGTGGTATTTCACTGGAAATTTTTTTCACAAAACTCCAGCACATTCCGTGCCATTCAATGCAGAACCGACCTTTAAGAGGCGGATCCGCATCAATCACATCTCCTGTTCCAACAGACTGTTGGCGACTTTAGCCTCTGCGGAACACCCCGACGGTAGCTCAGAGCTCCGAGCGCCCGCAGGGCAGATCGAGAAGAACTAGGAGTACCCCCTCCATCTCCCCGCTTCCTCTAGTGAGGAACCGTTTGGACCCGTCGCTCGCTGAGTCTGGGATCCTGCACGTCAATCCGTGCCCTTCGGCGCCACCAGCGCCCAACCTCGGGGGCAACCCAAATTCGTGCTTGGGTCGTGGCGACCTTCGATAGCGCAGAGAACAGAGGGCCGGTCCGATCGGCTGCCCAGTCGGTCAGTTCGGTAGTTCAGAATCTGCAAACCACCACCCCGGAAAGCCTTTTCAAAATCCGGCCACAAGTGCTCGGCAATGTCTTCTTCTGAATAACTCCGGCCGCGGTATTCGCTAAGCACATCGGAGTCACTTCTTCTCAAGCTTGGCATCTCGACCAAAGTGCATGCAACCCCCCCGTAAGAATGGTTCGCTTGCGGAACAAGCGCACCGTCTCCCGAATCGAAGACTGGAATACCCATTCTTATCATCATGCCAGCTCCTTCTTCCCTAAGCAGTTATCTCCGCGGTTTTCCCTGTGAGACGGCGAGCCCGGATGGAGCTACAGCAAGATTTGTTTCAAGCCACCGCAATCCCCCAGGGATCCATTGCACGGCGGAATAAAGAGGGTATCCATGCCCCAGAGGGCGCTCGATGTGCCCTATTGTGTGCCACGAGGAAGATAAGCTCCCACTTGCAAGAAACCATTTGCCAAAGTGAACGCGCTTCGTGCCTCGGAAAGTGAACTTGTCATGTCACCATCTGTTTACACTTTGGGGTTCGTTCCCCACTCGGCCGCAATGACGGAACGAAACACGGCTGCCTTCCCAAGGTCGAGCAGCCCGAGGCTCTCCCTGACCGGACAAATGAACGACGTTCGCTCCCTGGCATAACATGTGCTCTGCAGGATCCGGGGGGATGGTGGAGACGCGCCTAAAGATAGGGGGCGCGAGATTCACGATCTTCCGCAGGCTCGGGCGGTCGCGTCAGGCCTAGGGGCAACATCACTCGGGGCGCTCCAGCCAAACCTGGCGATTCGTCTGAGACGAGGACGGTTTCGACAATCGTGCAGAAGCGCGTGCCGCGGTTTCTCATCAAGCAGGAGCCATGCTACCGACGCTGGGGGGAAGCTCTTGCCATCATTTGCACACCGAAGTCTCCCGCACGGCCACTTCGTCCTAACAAGTTGTACATTCAACTAGTCGATTCGCAAGCCCGTCGGTCCGCCCCAGCTTTCTTGTCATCAGCCTTGCTTCATTTCGCAGTGGTCTTCTTTCTCCTGCGCATGCCCTTTTCTGTTTTCCTTGCCGACGCTGCGCCCAAAAAGCAGAATGCCCGAATCGTCTATGAGTTACGGACGATAAACCTGTCCGCCTACCTTCCTTTCTTGCGTCCACCGGGGCCTGGCGGGCATCCAGGGCGAGGAACTCGACCCGACAAACCACCTGCACGCGGCAGCAACGCTTTTCATCCCAAGTTGACTATCATTTCCAATCCTCCGCACCCCGACAACAGTCGTCAAACGATTCTGCAAACGCCTTCTCCACCGGACCTGAAAATCCCATTTGAGATTCATTTGCCCAACATTTTGATCAGCAGCACCACGTTAGTCCTGATGCCACCCCCAAGATTCAATTTCGACGCTGGGCGCATTCGCGTCTCTTCCACGAACAAAACCGAGACTCTCTACCATTCTCCTACTCCTAAAGAGCCTGCGGTGCCTGCCGAATTCGCGCTGACACTACCCCCTTCCCCCAACCTGTTGCCTCATCTTGTAGTGCCAGCGCCCCCGCCTGCGCCCTCTCCCGAAGCGACGAAGTCACAGAACACAACGGAGGTCTCAGGCGTCGGGAGCGACAACGGGACTCCAGGTGACACCACGGGATTGCTGGCTGTGAGCGTTCAATCGGGACCGTTGACGGAGGTCCTCGCACTTCCCCCGGGAAATCGCTACGGGGCTTTTTCGATTTCGCCGGCTGGCGGTCAGCCTGGCTCACCCGGGGGAGTTGCTGCCGGCGATCCACAGGGGGGAGCCGGAGGACCCGGGACGGGCGGTAACGGCAGCACGGGCGTGGGAACTGGAGGAGCTGGCGGCGGAGGTGATGGCGGGCCCACCGGAGAGGTGACCCTTAGCATCACTGGTGTTGCCGGGACGGCAGGTGTCGTCGCTCGGGGTGTCCTCCCATCGAGTGTGGCTGAGAGTCGGATTTACCCAGTTCTATTGGTGCCTCGTATTCCCCGCAATGCGTTAGTGATAACCGCCGGGCCAGTCGGCGGCGGCGGACTGCGCCTCTACGGTGTTCTGCAAGGCGACAAGATCTTCACCACTTACCTGCCCATGCCCGGCAAGAGCTGGATCCTGCAGTATTGCCACCGAAAGGATGCTTCTTCCCATCGAGGACAGCGGTCGCGAGAAATAGTCGCGGAACTGGAGCATGGCTTGATCCCGCCCTTCGCCGAGGAAAAGTTTGACTTTCATCGACCCCCCATCCCTGAGGAAAAAGCTGACGAGATGATCATCTTGTACGGAGTGATCCGAAATGATGGATCGGTAGGTGAGTTGGAAGTCTTGCAAGGTGTTCAGGCGGAAGCGGATCAAGCAGCGTTGGCCGCCTTTGGCCGGTGGAAATTTCGGCCAGCACTGCGAGCAGGCAAGCGGGTCAGTGTGGAGATCCTGGTGGGAATCCCTGCCACCGGGTCGGGCACGGAGGGACCA
>DATBWB010000067.1 GCA_036514995.1 Candidatus Acidiferrales bacterium | reverse complement strand
CGCCGTTGGTAGAGCTTTGAGCTAGAAGTGGAGCCTGATGCCCCACTGCACGTTGCGCATGGCTCCGCCCGCGGCCCGAGTTGCGCTCGGCGTTCCCGAATTCGCCAAACTGAGACCGGCGCCATGGCCCGGAGGTTTCTCCACTGTTCAGGCCCTGTTGACCGGCCGGTAGAGTGGCAATCGGAAACCAGCGGTTCTTGTCTCCATACTCAACATCCGAGAGTTGGTCCGGGCGACAGGGACCCGCCGCGGTGTCGATGTCTGCGCTGCAGTTTCTATAGCCGAAACTAAATGGCAGACCAGTGCTCCAATTGGTGATGGTGTTGAGTTGCCAGCCCCCCACCAGGTAATCCAACCCTGTGGAAGCGTCCCCCAAGAACCGCTTGCCTTTGCCAAACGGTAGCTCCCAAAGGTTGGTGAAGATGAACACATGGGTGCGGTTGAAATCGACAACACCAAAGGTAACGTCTCGGTGGAAGTTGTAGCCGTTGCCGTCGAAGTTGGTGTTCCGCGACCAGGTGTAATGGGTGGCGAATTGATAGCCCTTAGAGAAACGCTTGTCCACCTTTGCTTGAAGCGCGTGGTAATGATTCGAGGAATCGTTGGCGTGGTAATTCAGTCCCTGCGACCACCCATACGGCGCGCCGAAACTGCAAGTCCCGGCCCCCGCCGGGGGGGATAGGGTGCAACTGTGGAAGGGCTTCCGCTGGTTTGTGGTGAACCCGGCCGTGAACCCCTCGTTGGTCGGTTGGTTCAAGTTGTAGTCAGGACCGTTACCAGCGAAGACGTGTGTCCCTTTGTTGCCGACGTAGGCGACCTCAATCGACATCGTGGGGGTCAATTGATGCTGGAGTGTGGCATTCCAGGCGTCCACGAGCCCTAGCCGCATCTTCTCCGGCTGAACGAATTGGGTGACCCCGTCCGGGAGGGGGAACCGCCCGCTGGAAGGCACGGTCGGGAAAACGAGGGTGGGAGGACCCGCTGCCAGCGTGAAGGCAGTCTCGAAGGAGGAGCCTGTTACTGGGCCGGTAACATTTTGCCGAGCAAGAATAGGCAGGTTCTGGGTCACGCTATGACCAAAGATGGAACCGAACACACCGATGTCATAGCTGCGGCCATAGCCCAGCCGTACAACTGTCTTCGGTTTGACCTGGTACGCGATACCCACACGAGGGGCGAAGTTCGTGAACGTATTTTCCACGTTCATGTTGAGGCCAATACCTCCAACTCCCGCCACGCGGATTTCGCCGGTCCTCAGATCAACAAATCCTCCCTTTTGGGCTCCGGTAACTGTCTGGGGGAAGTAGATTTCCCAGCGCAAGCCAAAGTTGACCGTGAGTTTCGGACTCACACGGTAGGTGTCCTGTCCGTAAAAGAACCACCGCTTTTGCCGTTCGCCGGCGTCGGTCGCGGTGCTGACGTATCGTGCCAATTGAGTGGCATTGCCGAGCAAATAGGTGGCCAGCCCCAGACCGCCCGGGCTCCCGCCGGCGGGAGGATTCCTGAGCGCTGTGCCGTCGGCCGAAAAACCCAGTTCCCCGGCTCGGTGAGCGTCGCTGGGCACGCGCAAGTTCCGGGAATAGCGGATATCCGCACCCCACTTGATCTGGTGGTTGCCCCGGATATTGGTCCAGTTGTTTACAAACTGGAATTGATCCTCCATTTGGCGAAGCGGGCAGTTGCAGCGGGTGAGGCGGTCGGACAACGCGTAGCCGAATTCCATGTCCACACCGCCGTTGATGAAGAAGGCCGGCATGCCGGAAGTGAAACTGGTCCCCGTATTTAGCCCGGGAATCCCCACGTCCTGGGCGGGAGTGGTTCCCAGGCCGTTCGGGTCCACGTTCACACGATATTTGAACCAACCGAAACGAAAGTCGGTTAACCATGTGGGGCTTAGAGAATAATTGAATCCGGTGGCGAGGCTCTGGTTGCGGGTGAGCGACGCCCCGGCAAAGCCGTTGGTTCCCAGACCCCGCCCGCCCACGGCTATGGTCGATGTATCGAACACGCCTTTGCCGGTGAGGGAGAAATCAGAGAAGCTATACCGGCCGAGGAAGCTCAGGTTCGGGCTGTGGGCATAATCCATCCGGATGTCAAAGGCATTCTGGTTAAAACCCCCCGAACCGCCGGCGCTAAAGTTGTCACGGACGCCTGAGGCAGTGGGGGCCGGCAGTAGCGACAGCAAGGCCCTCGCTGGAGACGAGATGAGGCTGTTGGGAATGATGTTGCCCGCGAAAGCCGAGCGATTGTTCCCGGCGACATCCCCCGTCGCAGGATTGTAGACCTGGGCAATGCTCAGATATTCGCTCAAATCACAATTCGGACTCGCCGGGTTCAGGCAGGTCGAGCGCACCAGAGCAGTCGGTACGTTCACCCGCACCGATCTCCCAACTTTTTCCCGCGTGCCCTGGTAGTCTCCGAAGAAGAACAGCTTGTCCTTGACGATCGGCCCACCCAGGGCGCCGCCGAACTGGTTCCAAAGGCTGTCTGGGACCTGTTTTCCCGTAACGGGGTCCGGTGTGGTTTGCGTAAACGGATCGCGCGCCTGAAGGAGGTCATTGCGCCGGAACCAAAACGCGCTGCCATGAAGGTCGTTGGTGCCCGACTTGGTCTGGACCGTAATGACGGCGGCGCTGGCCTGACCGAATTCGGCGTCGTAGTTCTGCGTCGTGATTTTGGTTTCAGCTACAGCTTCGAGGTTGGAGTTGATCACAATGATGCCGAGGATGGGATCGCGGTTGTCGGTGCCATCGAGTTGGAACGCTGTGCCGCTGAAGTGTTGGCCGTTGACGTTGATCTGGATGCTTTGCTGCGGGTTCTCGCTCGAGGCATGTTGCCAGGTGAGTGCCTGGGTGCCAGGAGTTATGAGCTGGAACGAGGTGAAATTCCGGTTGAAGATGGGAAGTTCGACGACCGCTTTCTCTGTAAAGGCGTAGGCGACATCGGCGCGGTCGGTCTTCAAGAGAGGTACAGACTCGGCCGTTACCGTCACCGTTTCGGCCACCGCCCCGACCTCAAGTTGGCCGTCCACACGAGTGGCCACATCGACACGCACGTCCACCGATTCGGCAAAAAAGGCCTTGAAACCTTCTTTCTCGCCCCGCACTTGATACCTCCCGGGAATCAGGTGCGTCACCGTGTAGTTGCCGGACTCGTTCGTCGTCGTTACTTCGGACGTGCCTTTGCCGATCGAAGTAATGGTTACCTTCGCACCCGGCACGGCTGCTCCCTGCGGGTCTGTGAACGTGCCGAAGATGCTTCCATACACTGCTTGGCTGAAGCCCGGAGAAGGAGCCAATGCCATCAACGCCGCGCACACCAACACCACGAAACAAGCCACCGCCCGTGTTTTCATATGTGACCCCTCAGCAACGGATTTCAAAAAGCTCAGACCCGATCAAGTTCAAAGAGTCCAGCTAGTAAGGACGTAAGGCCCAAACCCCGTGGTCTTAGGATTCTCGCGTGGCCCGGTCTTACACAAAAAGGAATGAACGTCTTCGTAGGAAAGATAAAATTCCGCCATAACTCGGCCCAGTGAAACGTGCTCGCTTTTTACAATGCTATGCGGTTCTTGTCAAGAAGAAAATGCCCAAGTCGCCTATTTTGGTGCGATTGTGGGTGCTGAATTTTTCCGCCGAGAATTTCGACAGCCGGTGCGGCGAACTTCCCAGCATGAGGCAGGATCGAAATCCGGACCTAATCGGGTCCCATGCACAGGCTTGTGACCTCGCAGCCGCCTGTGAACGCTCATATTTCTACAAAATTCTATACGCGATCTCTTAATTCCTGTAGGTACTGATGAAATCTTGCAATGGTCCCGATGGCCTTGGGGCGTCCCGAAAGCATACGGACTGTAGCTGACGCTTTGCATCACCGGAAAATGCTCTGGCCCGCACTCCCATCGTAATGATAGTGGGTCATGCGAGCAGTCCAGGGCCACTCACGATTCGGTTGGCGACAGCCCTCTCCTTAACGGCGCGCGCACCTTCCATCCCGCCATTGAAGACTGCACGCGAAAGGGGATCAAGACGCCAGACAGCCTGGTCGTTGGCGGATTCCCTTGTCCGGGCCACCCAACCTGCGGTATATATGGTGTCGTGAGCCCTGGTCACTATTTGCGAGGGAACGCAAAATGTACGGGTTGTCCTGTCCTGCGCTCGCCGTTGTTCGCCCATCTCTCCTCCGAGCAAGCCGGTAAGGTCGCCTGCGTCATGAGCTTGGGACTTTACCGCCGCAACCAGATTCTGTTTTCCGAGGGTGGTGCCGCCCAGCACATTTTTGCGGTGCGCTCCGGCGTTATCAAAGTCCTGAAGTCTCTGGAAAATGGGAAAGACCGCATCGTGCGGGTACTCTTTCCCGGTGATTTCTTCGGTTTCGAGTCCCTGGCGCAAGATCGCTATCCTCTTACCGCGGTAGTGCTGCAGGACTGCAACCTTTGTTCGGCTCCGCGGGACGAGTTCTGCCGATTCCTCCGCAACAACGCCGAAAGCGCATTGGGAATGATCCGGTTTTTGGTAGGAGAAGTGGTGCGGACGCGCAACGAGGTGGCGGAGCTAAGTTTTAAGAGTGCCCGCAAAAGAGTGGCTACCCTATTGCTACAGCTTCTGTCTGACGGTGCGGCAGTCGCCGAGCGGCCAGCCGCTTTTGAACTGCCCCTCTCCCGCTTGGAGCTTGGGGAGGTCCTTGAGCTTTCGCCCGAAACCATCAGCCGTACCCTTCACGCTTTCGAAAATGAGCATCTGATCGAGCTCCACCGCCGCGAAGTCTCTGTACGCGACCTAGCCCGGCTGCGAGAAGCATCCCGCCTCTGATCCATTGCAAAATCTTGCGGCCAGAAGCGAATCTTAACCTTGGTCAAGAATTTTCTTGACCGGCATCATGGACAGTCCTGCCCTTTTCCACCTATCTTGCCCTCGCCCTCGGCGATTGCTTACCCGGCAAAGGGGAGAAGAAGGAATTTCTTCCCTGGACTCTGACACCGAATGGCTGGCCCGCGGGGGCGTCCAGACAATCGGCCGTGTGATCCCGTGTTGGTTTCGAACCTCCGCCTCGCCGGTCTATTGCTTGTGGCTGCGTTCCTCTCCGTGGCGCAGGAGAGATCGCGCCAGCCCGGTTCGGGCGATGGTTTGCCATGGGTTTTCGTCCAAGCTCCGGAAGTGGCTGCTCTGAACGCGATAGCCGATAAAGACCGATTTCCGCGCGGCAGTCGTATTGTTTTGTTCACTCCTCCGGAACAGGGGGGCAAGGTCCTGTCACTCACACCGGATTTTTGGAGTGCTGCCGATCCCCAAGTCTCCTTCGATGGGAAATCCATTTTGTTCGCCGGCCGTCGCGCCAAGCGAGACTCTTGGCAGATATGGGAAATGGCGGTGGACGGGCGGCGCAAACGACGACTGACGTCTTGCGCCGGGGATTGCCTGAAACCAGCCTACCTGCCGGGAAACAGGATTGCCTTTACACAAGTACGCTGGGCAGGAAACCGACCGCAGGGGCGGGTTCGGGTCGCACAGCGCGACGGCAGTGGCGCCCATCCGATCACGTTTGGACGGACTTCCTTCGAACTGGCTTCTGTCCTGCGTGATGGCCGGCTGCTCTTGCTGGGACGCCACTCGTGGGGCGGTTCGCAAAACGGAAGCTCGGTGGAACTCTATACGGTTTGGCCCGATGGGACTGGCTTGGCTTCTCTGCGCTGTGAACACGACCCCAACGTTGCCCGAACTACGGCTCGTGAGACGGAAGATGGTTCGATTGTCTTTATCAAATCCAGCTACACGGACGCCTCCGCTGGGGCCCTGGCAGAGATTGCCCGCGGATCTCAAGGCAACTCCGTTTTTGGCGGTGCAGAAGGTCTTTATCTCTCTGTGCAACCACTCCGGCATGATGAGTTCGTCGTTGCCTGGCGGCCGGGTCGCACGGGCAGCAGAAGCGCCACCCACCCTAGCAGGTATGAACTCCGTCATCTGGAGCGCACCAAAAGTGGCCCGGGCCGGCTGATGTATCGCCATCCCCGCCTGCACAGTTTCGACGCGGTGCCCGTGGCAGCGCACCCGCAGCCGCGGTTGTTTCCCAGCATTCTCAATCGGAGCAAAAAGACTGGAACCCTCATTGGCTTGAATAGCTATCTTTCCTCCACCGAGCGCCTGGTTCCGGGAGCCATCCAGAAGGTCCGTGTGCTGGCGCAAGACGAGGTGGCCGGTGGCATCCGAATCTTGGGAGTGGCACCTGTCGCTGCGGATGGTTCATTTTTCTTGGAGGTGCCGGCCGACACGCCGTTGCGGCTGGAGCTGCTCGATGCGAGCGAGCGTCCCCTGGCTGCCCAAAAGAGTTGGTTCTGGGTAAGGCCGGGCGAAAATCGAGCCTGTGTGGGATGTCACGAGGATCGGGCCTTGGCTCCAGAGAACACGGTTCCTCAGATTCTGTCACGCAAGGATGTTCCTTTTCGGCTGACAGGCCAGGGAACGCCTGAAAGGGTCGCTCAACAACAGGAGTAGGCTGTGAGACTCCAGTGCCGTGCGGCAGTAACCTGGGTAGCGCAAACCCCCAGCTTGCTCTTTGTGCTGCTTGTTAGCTGGGTGGCGGCACAGGGTCAGGGCGGTGCGCCATCTGTGTCTCCCGTCACCTTCACCGACGTCACCGAGGCAGCGCGCATTGATTTCCGCCATACCTTCGGTGAGGAGATGTTGTCCAACATTGTTGAAGCAACGGGCGCGGGTTGCGGCTGGATTGACTATAACAACGACGCTCTGTTGGACCTATATCTGGTGAACGGTACCTACCTAAGAGGCATCACCGGCACGGTGCCTCCGCCGGGTTGGCCGAAGCAAGGCTTTACGGATCGGCTGTACCGCAACAACGGCAATGGCACATTCAGCGACGTTACGAGAGAGACCAGAGCGGATGACCGCGGCTATGGGATGGGAGTCGCGGTGGCGGACTATGACAACGACGGCTTCGCCGATCTCTATGTCACGAACTACGGCCGCAACACCCTGTATCACAACAATGGCGATGGAACTTTCACTGACGTCACCGCGCGCGCAGGTGTTGGTGATACCGCTTTTGGCGTCGGGGCGGTGTTCTTCGATTACGACAACGACGGCTACCTCGACCTGTACGTCGGCAATTACCTCAAGTTTGATCCCGATTACAAGAACTACTACTCGCCGGACAACTTCCCCGGGCCGCTCAGTTATGAAGGCGAGGCTGACATTCTCTACCACAACAACGGCGACGGCACTTTTACCGATGTGACCCGCAAGTCGGGGATCTATAACCCCGAGGGTCGGGCGATGGGCGTGGCATCTGCCGATTTTGATGAGGATGGCTATGCCGACATCTACGTGGCGAACGATGCCATGAGAAGTTTTCTCTTCCGCAACAACCATGACGGCACATTCACGGACGCGGCGCTTGAGCAAGGCGTGGCCTATGGGGAGAACGGGGAAGCCACCTCGGCCATGGGACCGGTGTTTGCCGACTACGATAACGATGAACATCTGGACCTCTTTGTCTCTGACCTGCGCTACCACCGGCTTTACCGTTGGTTGCCAAACGAGCGCTTCTTTGAAGATAAGACGGCTCCCAGCGGGGTGGCTCGCATCTCGGGTCAATACGTGGGTTGGGGCACCACCTTTTTCGACTACGACAACGACGGCTGGAAAGATATCTTCGTTGTGAATGGCGGCCTGCACCATCTCATTACGCAGGAACACTCGCTGTTGCGCAACAACCGAGACGGAACCTTTTCGGACGCAGCCTCCGGTGCCGGCGCCTTCTTCCAGACCAAGACCGTGGGACGGGGCGCCTGCTTCGCTGACTACGACAACGATGGCGACGTTGATGTCTATATAGTGAATCTTGGCAGCCGCGGGATCCTGCTCCGCAACGATGGCGGAAATCAGCAGCACTGGCTCATGGTGAAGTTGGTGGGCACTCGCAGCAATCGTGGCGCTTTAGGAGCACGTGTCGAGCTGGAGACTGGCGGGAAGAAGCAGCTTGTCCAGATACAGCCTGCTTCGGGTTACCTCTCCTCCAACGATCCTCGTGCCCATTTTGGTCTGGGGTCGCAGGCTGTGGTGGAGCATCTCACCGTCCGCTGGCCCACCGGAACGGTGCAAGAACTCAGCAACGTTCGCGCTGATCAAATCCTCACCATCGTTGAGCCGGCCTCGCCAGGGCGGGGACCGGCGGCAGGAGTCAAGTGAGCGCCACCGTGATAAGGCGAATGGCTTTAACCCTGCTGGCCGCAGCCGTGACTTGTGGTTTCACGCAAGCACGGTCAACCGGGAGTCGTCTCCAGGCAGTCGTCTATCAGTCGCCCACGGAATTGGTTCTTTCGCCTGATGGCGCCAGGCTCTACGTGGTTTGCGAGGGTAGTCATTCGCTTGCGGTGGTAGATCTGAACCGCCGCACCGTCATCGGCCGGGTGCCCGTCGGCGAGCGGCCTAAAGGAATTGCTCTCAGCCCGGATGGCCAGACCTTGTACGTGACCAACCATTGGTCGGACACGGTCAGCGTGGTGAACGCCCGCGAGCTGCGCGTGACGAAAAACTTCCCAACCGGTTTCGGCCCTGCCGGGTTGACCATTGACCGCACCGGAAGCACGCTTTACGTCGCAAACTCCATCAGTAACGACATCTCGGTGATCGACGCCAAAACTGGTTCGGAGATCAAGCGGCTGGCCGCCGGTCGTTCGCCCCACCACCTCAGCTTGTCGCCCAACGGGGAAACCGTTTCTGTTGCCAACTTGCTTCCCAATGCGGGGCCATTCCGGACCCCGCCTGTCTCCGAACTCACCGTAATTGACACAAAGACGCAAAGAGTCATCCGACGCGAATTCTTGCCCGGGGCGGCAACGCTGCGCACGGTGGCCTATTCCCCCGAAGGAGGTTTCCTCTTAGTGGCGTTGCTGCGCCCCAAAAATCTCAACCCCATGGTGCAGGTCGCTCAAGGTTGGGTCATCACGCACGGACTGGGCATGGTTCGCTTCCCGGCGGGAGCGCCGCCGGCCCAAGTGCTGCTGGACGAAATAGACCGCTATTTTGCGAACCCCTATGGAATCGCCTTCACCCCTGACGGGCGGTATGCCTACGTTTCTTCAAGCGGGGCCGATGTGGTGACAGTGGTGGACGCGCGAGCGCTTGCCGCGCTCATTGCCACCGCATCCCGTGCGGATCTGAAGAACTATGCCAACCTGTTGAGCTTGAGCGCGAGATTCGTCCGGAAACGTATCCCGGTGGGCCGCGATCCTCGCGGATTGGCCGCTTCTGCCGATGGGCGCTTCGTGTACGTGGCGAACCGGCTATCGGATTCCATCTCCATCATCAGCGTGGACTCCAACTCAGGCGGACAGTCCATCGCTGAAATTCATCTGGGTGGGCCAAAGCGCCTCACAGCTCTTCGTCGGGGCGAGATACTTTTCCAGAACGCCAGCGCCTCGTTTCAGAGACAGTTCAGTTGTTCGACCTGCCATCCCGAGGATCATCTGGACGGGTTGGCTTATGACTTGGAACCCGACGGCCTCGGTCGCAACATCGTCGAGAACCGTACGCTGCGGGGCATTGCCGAGACTGCCCCTTACAAGTGGCGAGGGACGAATCCTGATCTGGAAACCCAGTGCGGCCCGCGTGTGTCCAAGTTCCTATTCCGCTCGGAGGCCTACCGCCCTGACCAGCTTCGCGACCTGGTAACCTTTCTGAAAGCCATCCCGCTCCCTCCCAACCGCTACCGCCGCCGCGATGGCAAGCTGACGCCGGCTCAACAGCGTGGAAAGATGATCTTCGAGCGAATTACCAAGAAAGACGGCAGCCCGTTGCCGAAGATGTCCAGTTGCCTCTCCTGTCACACGCCTCCGCACTACACCAGCTCCATTCAAGCGGACGTCGGGACCATCAACCCTTACGATAGTCCGGGCTTCTTTGAAGCTCCCCAATTGAATAACGTTTACGAAGCCGGTCCCTATCTGCACGACGGCTCGGCAAAAACCCTGGAGGAGATCTGGACGATTTTCAACCCGAATGACAAGCATGGCTTCACCTCGGACTTGACGAAAGATCAGTTGAACGACCTTATCGAATATCTGAAAACATTATGACGATGCGTGGCGCACTTCTGCTTTTTTGTTTCACTGCCTGGGGCTCTCTTCCTTGGGTCTATGGCGCAGATGCCGTGGCCAGCCCTTCCGTCCCGAGCTCGCCTCCGGGGGTTCAGGAGCCGAGGGGCAACCTCCCTATCTACCGCCACTGGGAAAACTTTTCGGTGGGTGACGGGCTGCCGGATAACAAGGTGTTTGCGATTTGCGTGGAGGATGATCGGGTATGGGTGGGAACGGAAAACGGACTGGGTCTCTACGAAAAAGGCGCCTGGAGGATTTACAGGCCTGCCGACGGGTTGGCCCACCGCGTCGTCATGTCGCTCGCAGTGGACCGCAAGACGGGGGACCTGTGGGTTGCAACCCTGGGCGGCCTGAACCGTTTTTCGGCAGGGCGCTTCGATACTTTCACGCAGTTGAACAGCGGCCTATCGAACGACGTCGTTTACGCCGTCGCGATTCAGGATGAATTCGTGTGGGCCGCCACGGCCGCTGGCCTCAGCCGGCTAAATACGCGCACGGGGGAGTGGGCACTTTTCAACGAGCGGAACACGCCCATGCATGAAATCTGGTGTTACAACCTCGCTGTCAATGACGGCAAGGTGTACGTTGCCGTTTGGGGCGGCGGCGTGCTCGAGTATGACGTGGCGACCGGGCGCTGGAAGGACTACCGCGACCCGGACGGAGAAATGGAAATTGTGCTGTTTCGCGATAGCGGTCTGATCCACGACGTGGTTGCCAGCGTCAGCTACGAGAACAAGATCCTTTGGGCAGCTACCTACTTTGGCGTCAGCCGCTACGACGGCCGGCACTGGCAGGGCTTTCTCGAAAAAGACAGCGGCTTGGCCAGCAATTTTGTGAACTTCATCAAAGCCCGCGGAGATGCAGTGTGGATGTGCACCGACAAAGGCTTGAACTATTTCGACGGGAAGACGTGGATTACCTACCGCCGGAAGGCGGAGGGGTCGGAGGGCGAAGTGAAAATTCTCACCACCGCCAACACGACCTCTCTCACTACCCCTTCCGGCCCGGCCAACAACTATATACTCGCTATCGATTTTCAAGGCGACGACATCTGGGTAGGAACGGCCAAAGGCCTCAGTCGTGGAATTCGAACTCGGGAGGAAAAACTTGGTGAAGACACAAGAAGGAGTCGTTGAGGAGAAAAACGTGCAGGGGGTCGGGAGCGGTAAGCGCCCGATCCTCAAGAAGGCGATGCGGGCACCTGAGGCACTCAATGAAGCCTATAACTATCCCCGGCCTTCCTCTTTTTCGCGTGGCATTCGCCTGGACATCCGCGGGATCACGCTTCTTTTTATTTCGGGAACCGCCAGCGTGGATGACCGGGGTGAATCCGTCCATGTCGGAGACTTTCGGGCACAGACATGGCGGACATTTCACAACATCACGGCCTTGCTGGCCTCGGAAGGCGCTAGCTGGAAGGACGTGGTACGCACCACTTGCTATTTGAACGACATGAAGAACTATGCGGACTTCAACGGGATTCGTACCCAGTTCTATCGCGAGCAAGGACTGGACCCACTCCCAGCCAGCACCGGAGTGCAAGCCACTTTGTGTCGGCCAGAGTTACTCGTGGAGATTGAGGCCATCGCCGTCTTCGAGACCGAGGGCCAGAAAAGCGGTTGAACCAGAGCGGCAAAGTCGTTGCCTGAAACCGGGAGCAGAGGGAAGAGGCCATGGGGCATGAAGGAGGGAATCTCCGGACCGCGGCGGGAAAACTGTTCTCGATCGTCAGTCGTGCCACCTGTTCCGAATACGGTGACGCCGGATCCACCAAGGTGGTCGAGGCCGGCGGGGTACGCTTTGGGAATGACCGCCCTGTCATCATCGCCGGCCCTTGCGCCGTTGAGAGTCGTGCCCAGATGCTAGAGGTGGCGCGAGCGGTGAAACAGTGTGGGGCAGACATGTTGCGCGGCGGGGCCTTCAAGCCGCGGACTTCGCCGTATGAGTTTCAGGGATTGGGCAAGGAAGGATTGGAGATTTTGGCGGAAGCTCGCGCGGAGACGGGCTTGCCGGTGGTCACCGAAGTGATGGACGTGCGGCTGGTGGAGCTGGTGAGCCAGTACGCCGATATGCTGCAGATTGGGTCGCGCAATATGCAGTGCTATCCGCTCTTGGTCGAGGTCGGCAGAAGCGGCATGCCGGTCTTGCTCAAACGGGGCATGGCGGCAAGCCTGCTGGAGTGGTTGGGGGCTGCTGAGTACGTGGCCAAGGAAGGCAATAGAGATATCCTGCTGTGTGAGCGTGGTATCAGAACTTCTGCCGGTGGCGAATATTCTCGTTTCACACTGGATTTGAACGTGATCGCAGCGGTGCGAGCTTTGACGTACCTTCCGGTTATTGTGGATCCTAGCCATGCGACGGGCGACCCCGGGATGGTGCCGCCGGCGAGTCGCGCCGCGATCGAATTTGGCGCGCACGGGCTGATCATCGAAGTCATCGGTGAAAACACCGATCGGGCAAGCGTCCGCTGTGACGGTTTTCAGGGCATTCGTCCTTCCGTTTTGCAGCAGTTGATCCGGGCCATCCGGCAGCGGTCGGGCCAGGGGGAACAAGCTCTGAGCCGGCCAGCTTGACAGCAATGCATGTCAGAAAGGGCAGAAGCGTGTCCAGAAGCAATCGTCTAGGGAGAGTTGCTGCGCTCGCGTGGTTCCTGGTCGCGGGCGCATTTGCGCAAGAGCCGCCACCTTCGAAAACCGGCGATGAGCGTTACGCTAAGATGCCGGAAGAAGCCGTCCCCTATCGCCGGTTTGTCCAACCATACGAACGTTTTTTCCTCACGTCACTCGAATATAACGGCCCCGGGCGCGAATATCCCGAACCGGAGAATGTTTCGGAAGTCCGCCTCGGGTTCCTGGGCCCTATCTTGGACAGCCCCGATAAGCAACTGGGTACACAAATGCTTAGGGGAGCTCGCATGGCCCTGGAGGAGGCAAACGCTCGGGGCGGCGGCTACCGCGGCAAGCCTTTTGTGCTCGTCGAGCACAACGATCAAGCCCTCTGGGGTGCTTCCAGCAACGAATTTGTCAAGCTTGCTTACGACGACAAGGTCTGGGCGATGCTGGGCTCGATTGACGGCAGCAGCACCCACATCGCCTTGCGGGTGACGCTCAAGAGCGAAGTCCCCATCGTCAACACCGGCTCGACGGATCCAACGTTGACGGAGACGCGCATCCCCTGGATTTTTCGATGTGTACCGGACGACCGTCAGCAGAGCTATGCCCTGGCCGATGTCGTCTTCAAGCGTGAGCGACTAACGCGAGTGGCTGGTCTCCGGTCAAGCGACCGCTATGGTCGCGTCGGCATCGCAGAGTTTCGTGACGCAGCACGGCGGCTCGGCCACCCTCTTGTCCTCGAACTGCTCTATAACATTGGTGAAAAAGACTTCAGGCCGTTGCTCGAGCGACTCAAGGCCGCCCGCGTCGAAGGCGTCGTCATCTGGGGGGATGCGCGCGAAGCAGGGCTCATCTTGCTTCAGATGCGCCAACTCGGCCTGCAGGCTAAGGTCTTCGGCGCCGACCGGTTGGCGACACCAGAGTTGCTCGCTGTGGCAGGGCCAGCGGCTGAGGGGCTCATCGCTACTTACCCCTATGACCCGACGCGCAACGACCCGGTATTTGGTCAATTCGTTCTCAATTTTCAGCAGCGATTCGGCGAGCCGCCCAGCCCTTTCGCAGCCTACGCTTATGACGGCATGAATTTATTGGTATCGGCGATCCAAAAGGCCGGGCTCAACCGCGCTCGCATTCGTGATGCCCTGGCCGCTCTAAAAGAGTACGACGGGGTCACGGGGAGGATTGTCTTCGATCTCACCCACAACAATGTTGCCCCGCTCGCGTTGGCTACGGTCAACCGCGGACGATTCCTCTTCCGTCCCGCGCCCGCGCGGTAACTCGTCGGCTGGCGGGGAGGTTGCTTTGCCACCGGCCAAAAATATTGGCTTCTGGTCCCTTGTGGCGGTCTTGTTTCTTCCTGCTTGGCTAGCTGCGCAGGCCCCGTTCCGCATGGAAACGGGGCAGGCACCTCCGCCGGCTGTCTCTGTTGGTGACTATCCACCTACGTACGCGGGTCCGGGCCGCGAGCCCGAAATGGATCTTGCCCTGGCGGAGATCCGTATTGGCCTGTTCATCCCCACGGAGGGTCCGCGCGAGCAGGAAGGACAGGGCATCTTGCGGGGCGCGCAACAGGCCATTCAGGAAGCCAACGAGCGTGGCGGATATCGGGGAAAACCTTTCACTCTCGTTGTTCGTTCCGACTCGCAGCCCTGGGGACGCGCCACCACCGATCTGGTGAAAATGATCTACGAAGAAGCGGTCGTCGCCATCATGACTTCCTCCGACCGCGGGGCATCCCATTTGGCCGAGCAAGTCGCCACCAAAGCCCAGGTGCCCGTGCTGACCTTTTCGAACGACCCGAGCCTGACCCAGACGAATATTCCCTGGATTTATCGTTTTGCTGGCGATGACTCGGCTCAGGTCAAGATCCTTGCTCAGTACCTTTTCGAACGCCGCCGACTGCGAAACGTTTTCGTGCTGGCCGTCTCACCCGCAAACAATCCCGCCATTGGCGGGACTGTGGCGGCGCTAAAAAGGCTGGCTTCCGTGGCCGGGGCCAGTGTCTATTTGCTGCCGGCAATGAGTGGTGAAGCAGGAGACTGGGAGGACGTCGTCTCTGCCGTGAGTCGCGCCCGTCCGGAGGCCATCGTCCTATGGGCTTCCGCAGCTAGGTCGGCAACCATGTTGCGGCGGCTGCGGCACGCAAAGGTTTCCGGTGAGCTCGTCGTCGTGACGCAAGACGATCCGACCATTCTGCTGGAAAACAAGGACGGATTTGCTGAGGGAGTGACGATGTTATGGAAAGCCGTTCCCCACTCGGATACTGTTTCGCAAGGTCGCTCCGGGCATCTCGGCGCAACAGCAGATATGGGTGGGCGAACCGCTTACGACGCCGTGCGCGTTCTTCTGGCTGGCATCGACAAGGCAGGCCCCAATCGCGCGCGCCTTCGCGACGAACTGGCCCGCATCCACTTCAAGGGGCTCACCGGCGACATTTCTTTCGACTCGCTTGGCAATCGCCTCGACACGTCCTGCCTGGGGGTTATCTCTTCAGGGCGCTTCAATCCTATTATGATGCCTTCCGGGAAGCCCTCTCCCTAGGGCGGCTAGAAATCGCCACTGCAATCTGCCACGCGGTCATTCTGTTTCGCAGTCAAGTCTTCACTCTTTCGAATTGCAACCTGCCCTTCCACCGGGCTACCTTGGTTGGGATGGACGACACCTTTCACAAGCGAAGGGGGACATCATGAACATCGGTGGAAAAGTGAGCTACATGACACTGATCATGGCCTGCGCGCTTCTGTCGGGTTGCGCGCAGAACCCCCACCAGAAGGACCGCTTTGTGGCGGTGGCCATGAACATCAATCTGCCATATTGGCAGGAAGCGCAGGCTGGCTTCAAGGACGCTGCGCGGCAACTGGGAGTGAAAGTGGAATTTGTGGGCACGCCGGATTTCAACCCGCCCGAGCAGAAGCGCTTATTTGACATGGTGGTGGCCAGCCGACCGAGCGGGATTCTCGTGTCCCCGTCAGACGCAAACCTGCTCAAGCCAAGCATCAATGCGGCGATCCAACAGGGCATCCCCGTCCTGTGCTTTGACTCAGACTCGCCGGAGAGCCAGCGCTTGCTGTTCGTCGGCACGAACAACTACGAAGCGGGCCGCCGCGGGGCTCAGCTACTGGGCAAGCTTCTGGCCGGCAAAGGCTCGATCGCCTTTCTCACGATCTCTGGACAGTACAATCTGGAGGAACGCCTTCGCGGTTACCAGGATGGGTTGAAAGCCTATCCTGGAATCAAAAGCGTGGCGACCATTGACGACAAGGGCGATCCGGGGCTTGCCAACGATCTGGTCACAAAGACTTGGGCCGAGCATCCCGATTTGAAAGCTTTTGTTTCAGTGGAGTCAACGGGCGGTCGCAGTGCTGCGGAAGTTGCCTATCGCCTCAACCGGCTCGCTCAAATCACCATCTTGGCCTTTGACAAGGACGAGGAGACCCTTTACTGGATCGGCCAGGGCGGGATTTCGGCCACGATCGCCCAGAAACCCTACACGATGACCTTCTACGGCCTGAAATTCCTGGACGACCTTCATCACAATTTCCTGCGCGAGTTCAAGGACTGGCGGGCCGCGCCCGTCTCGCCTCTGCCGGCAGTGCTGGACACGGGGATCGCGGTCATCGACCGGAGCAATCTGGAAGCCTTTCAAAAAGCCTTGCGACGAGCGCCTCAACCGTAATCCCGGCACGAACGCCTGATGGGGCGTCCTGTACCGGGTCTCGGAGCGGCGTCACCGCGGCCGCGGAGCAGCGCTGACAAAATGCGGCGGGGAAAGGTGCGTTCTGTGATCATTCGCTCGGCGGCTTGAGCCGGGGATCGAGTGCGGTAGCCTTCTGAAACTCCGCCCTGGCCCGTTCGTGGTCTCCCTTCCGGCGAAGAGCCAGGCCGAGCTGAAAATGGGCGGGAGCGTAATCAGGAGCAAGCTTGAGGGCGGATTCAAATTGTGCGATGGCGCCTTCGATATCGCCGCCGCTCAAAAGCTTGGCGCCAAAGTTTGTGGCAAAGGTGGCGCTTTGCCGATTGGTTTTGGACTGGGTGATTTCCGCAGCCTGGCGCATTTCGGCCGCCGCGCCGGCCGTGTCGCCCAGTTGGCGGAGGACGGAAGCGAGCGTGGTGTGAGCCCCCGCAAAATCCGGTTGCAAGCGAATGGCTTCCCGCAAGGCCGAAGCGGCTTCCTCCGGGTTCCCCATCTGTTTCAGGACCGTGCCCAGAGTGTAGTGAGCCTCCGCGTAGTCAGGCTTTGCCCGAAGTGCTGCCCGCAGCTCGTCAGCGGCCTGGGCAAACTCGCCCTTCTGCCAGAACGTCACGCCGAGAGAGTAGTGGATATCAGCCAGATCGGGGTCAAGCTCCCGGGCCTTTTGAAACTCGGCGATGGCTTCCTCGAGACGGTCTTTGAACTTCAGGGCAAGGCCGAGGTTGTAGTGAAGTTCGGCGTTTTGCGGGGCAAGCTCGATGGCAGCTCGATATTCGGCGATGGCGGAGTCGAAATCAGCTTTCTGCATCAGGGCAATGCCGAGGTTGTTGCGAAAGCCGGGGTCCTTGGGGTTCAGACCCAGCGCGGCCCGGAACTCTTCTATACCGGCGTCCGCGTCACCGTGTTGCACCAGTGCCAGCCCGAGGTTGTTATGCACCTCGGGGTCGTCCGGGTTTAACTTCAGCGCTTGCCGGAACGCCCCGATCGCCGCCTCCACCTCTCCGGAATGCTGCAGGAGCAAGCCGAGACGATTCTGTAACTCCGCCGAATCTGGGTTCAGCTTGGCAGCCGCTTGCAAGTACCGAATAGCCTCTGCGCGGTCTCCCTTCTGTTCATACACTCGCCCGAGGTAGTAGTTTGAGTCGGCGTGATCGGGGCGAAGCCGGAGAGCGGTTTCGAGTTCAGCGACGGCAGCCTCCAGGTCACCCCGTCGCCAATGCACCACGCCCAGGTGGAAGTGCGCTTCAGCAAAGTCAGGTTGTAATCGTATGGCTTCCCGGAAATGGCGGGCAGCGTCTTCCCACCGAAGGTTTTGCGCGAGCGCGTTGCCCACCTCGTCGTGAATCTCAGCCCGGTCCGGCGCAAGTTGAGCGGCGGAGCGAAGCTCGGTGATGGCCCCCTCCAGATCTCCGGCGGCGATCAACGCCAGGCCCAGCAGGCGATGGGCCTCGGCATCGTTTGGGGCAAGCTCCCGGGCTTTGCGAAATTCCGTGATTGCCTGATCAAGCTTCCCTTGGCTGGCCAGCGTCTGAGCGAGATTCGAGTGCGCCTGGTAGAAGTCCGGCTGCAGGGTGATGGCCCGGCGAAGATGGGCTTCGGCGCGCTCCGCCTTTCCCAGTTGCAGGAGCACAAAGCCGAGCGAGTTGTGTCCTTCAGGACTCCGGGGGCTGAGCTTGACCACCTGTTCGAAGGCGGCCAGCGCCGCTTTCAGGTTGCGTTGCTGAAGCGCAACGTAACCCCGACGATAGATCGCTTGAACATCGGCAGAATCTGCCTGCTCCGCCTGCCCGGGAAGGATCATCAGGAAAATCGAGAAGAACAAGGCGAAAACGTTGGCTACCACTCCCGCAGCCTTTGCCGATGGGCTTTCGAAGGAAAACATCGCTTTGTTCCAGGAGAGAAGATTCCCAATATACGGTTGGCTGTTTCGCTGCGTCAACCAAGAAGCCAGCTCCGGTTCCGGCGGTCCCCCGCTCGCCGCCCGCGAATTGACACCCTCCGGCGGCGAGTGGTATTTGAGAGAGATACGGAGAAAAGAGGCTGTGATCAACGAAATGTGTTTTGAACCGCGGCCAAGGTTGTCTTTTATTCGCAGCCGAAACCTGAGAGGTATCCACCTCGCGCAAAATCGTCCCCGGAATCGGCGGTTATCGGTTTCTCTATTACGCATACCACTGGGTATAGCCATGATCGCCGGTGGGTTGCTCGGGGTGCCCCCCATCTGCTCCGGTCAGACGAAAGCCGCCGACCCGCCTCATCCCATCGCCTATTTCATCGATGTTGCTGAGAAAGCGGGTCTGGTCGCAATCCATATCTTTGGCGGGAAGGACACAAAGAAATACATCATTGAGACCACCGGCAGTGGCGTCGCCATCTTTGACTACGACCGGGACGGCTGGCCGGACATTTTCCTCGTAAACGGCACCACACTCGAAGGCTTCCCGCCGGGCCAGGAGCCCACCAACCGCCTCTACCGCAACAACCACGACGGTACTTTCACCGATGTCACGGCGCGAGCGGGCCTGGCAAGCTCGGGTTGGGGCCAGGGGGTGTGCGCCGGAGACTATGACAACGACGGTTGGGACGATTTCTACGTGACCTATTACGGCAAGAATCGCCTCTTCCATAACAACGGAAACAGTACATTCACTGAAGTGGGCGAAAAGGCGGGTGTGGCCGGAACTGGCAAGGCGTGGGGATCAGGCTGCGCCTTTGTGGACTATGACCGCGACGGCTGGCTCGACCTGATCGTGGCCAACTATGTGGACTTCGAGGTGGCTTCCGCCCCTGCTCCGGGAGAAGGGCGCTTCTGCCAGTGGAAAGGGATCCCGGTGATGTGCGGCCCGCGGGGCTTGAAGCCTGCCGGGAATCTCCTTTATCACAACAAGGGCAACGGCACATTTGAGGACGTCACCGTGAAGGCGCACATCGACCGCGCTTCCGGCTATTACGCGCTCGGTGTCTCGACGGCTGACTTCGACAATGACGGCTGGACGGATATCTATGTCGCCTGCGACAGTACCCCGAGCATCCTCTATCACAACAACAAGGACGGTACGTTCACCGATATTGCTGTGCTGGCCGGAGCTGCTTTCAACGAGGACGGTCGCGAGCAAGCCGGAATGGGCGCGACCGTTGCCGATTTTGACGGCGATGGCCACCTGGACATCTTCAGAACCAACTTCTCGGATGACACCTCTACCCTTTATCGCAACAACGGCGACGGGACCTTTTCTGACGTCACCTTCCCAGCGGGCATGGGTTTGAACACGAAGTACCTCGGATGGGGAACGATGTTCCTGGATTTCGACAACGACACATGGCCTGACCTGTTGCTCGTCAATGGCCACGTCTATCCCGAGGTGGACATCCACCAGCTCGGCAGCAGCTACCGCGAGCCCCGCCTCCTCTACCGCAACAACGGCAACGGGACATTCGCCGACGTCTCGACCATCGCCGGTCCGGGAATTTCCATGCGGACTTCAGCGCGAGGCCTGGCTGTCGGGGATTTGTGGAACGACGGGCGTCTCTCTGCCTTGGTCAGCAATATGCACGACCGGCCCAGCTTGCTCGTCAATCAAGCCCCCTCCAAGAACCACTGGATCGGGATCAAGACCATCGGAACGAAGTCGAACCGCAACGGCATCGGCGCCCGCATCACGCTCAAGGTCGGCAGGCGCACTCTCGTGGATGAGGTCCGCAGCGGTTCCAGCTACTTCTCTCAAAGCGACATGCGCGTCCACTTCGGACTCGGCCAGGCTGCCAAAATCGAGGAACTGGAAATTCGCTGGCCGAGCGGCCTCATCGAGAGATTCGACGACCTGCCCGTCAACGCGATCGCCGTGCTCGAAGAGGGTTCGGGAAAGCCACCGAGGTTGGCGAAAGAAAACAAGACTAAAGCTGGTTTGAACGAAGGGTTGAGCGGGTTTGGGAAAAACTGAGGGGACTTTTTCTCGAAGCCAGTCCCTGGAGGACTTAACCGGTTTTTTTCTGTGCGGTCGGAAATGTTTGCGTGCGAATGATTCCTTCGCCCTCTTTTACATAGATCAACCGGTTGGCCGGGATATTCTTGAGCGTATCCACCTGCCCGCTGGGCCAGCGAATTTCGAGTAGGTCCACTTTGTCCGCCTTCCCCAGACCAAAATGGATCCGCAGGTCATTTTGCGAGATGTAACTTCCACCGCTCCGAACTTCTTCGATCTGCTGATGAGCGCCTTTTTCGTCAGGTGGTGAAGTGAGGCATTTCAGCCGCGCGCCAATGCCGCTGCGGTTCGATTTCGTCCCGATGGTCCGGACCTTGATCCAGTTATGGTTGAGTGAGGAGTCGCAGCGGATCAATTCCGGATAATCGTTTATGGTGTTGACCACCATATCCATGTCCCCATCGTTGTCAAAGTCACCGAAGGCGCAACCGCGCGCCGGCGATTCGGCCAGGATGGCGGGCCCGGCTTGGGCGGAGACGTCTTCAAACCGCCCGTTTCGTAGATTGCGGAAGAGCACTTTGCGCTGGGCGTAGCCGGCCTCGGTTTTCAGTTGCTCAACCTCAGGATAGACGTGGCCGTGGCACAGGAGCGCGTCAAGCCACCCGTCGTTGTCCATATCGAAAAAGCCGACCCCCCAGCCCAGAAAGCGCGTGTTCACTCCCATGCCGCCGGCAAACGTGTGGTCGTCGAACGCAAGCTTCCCCAGATTTCTATAGAGAGAAGGCGTATCGCCTGCGAAATTTGTCTTCACGATGTCGAGGTTCCCGTCAAGGTCAAAGTCACCGGCGGAGACGCCCATGCCAGCCTGGGGCTTGCCGTCCGGGCTGACGGCGCAGCCCGCCTCAAGCCCGATGTCCCGAAACGTGCCATTTTTTTGGTTGTGATAGAGCGCGCTGGGCGTGGAGTCGTTCGCTACATAAATGTCAGGCCAGCCGTCATTGTCGAAATCGGCGGTGAGAACTCCCAATCCGTAAGTCCCGATGGCCCGGGTGATCCCTGACGCCTCCGAGACATCGGTGAAGGTGCCGTCGCCATTGTTGCGATACAAAATGTTTTTGCCTCCGCGCAAACCCGGAGGGCCACACGCCACCATCACGCCTTTATAGAGACACGGTCCCGACTCCGGCACCGGGGCCGTTTTCAAATCCAGATCGATGTAGTTCGCGATGAAAAGGTCGAGATGGCCGTCGCGGTCGTAGTCCACAAAGGAGCAGCCGGTGCTCCACCGGGTTCCTGGTCCACCGACGCCCGCTTTGTCCGTGACGTCGGTGAAGGTCCCGTCGCCGTTGTTGTGGTAGAGCACGTTTTTCCCATAGTAGGTGATGAAGAGGTCCTCGAAACCATCGTTATCGTAGTCGCCGATAGAGACACCCTGCCCCCAACCGGAATGCACCAGGCCGGCTTCTGCCGTCACATCGGTGAAGGTTCCATCCCGGTTGTTCTTGAAGAGGTGATTGATTGGCTCTGCGCCCTTCGGAAAGCCCTCTAGACGCCAACCGTTGACGAGAAAAATATCCAACCAGCCGTCATCGTCGAAGTCAAAGAAAGCCACGCCGCAACCCGTGGTCTCCAGGAGGTACTTGTTTTTGTGCTCACCGCCGAAAATGGTCTTCGCGTGTAAGCCCGCCTGGCGCGCCACGTTGACAAAGCTTACGCCCAGCTCCTTCGCCGCCGCCGTTGGTTTGGCAACCGGCGCCTCTTGGATGGCCCTGAGCTGGCCGCGGAGGGGCGGAAACATCGCGGCCGTGAGGCGTTCGAGAGACAATGCCACGCCGCATTGGCTCAGCGATTCGAGGAACCGGCGCCGGGAAAGATGCAATGCTGACGCTCCCGCAAGTATCCGCCAAGGAAGGTAGCGGTCCGAAGACGCGCATTCTAGCATGGCTACACATCCAGCAAAAATCCGACTGCAACGCTCACCCGGGCACAGTCCTGGTCTCGATACGCCCGAATCACCACACCCTTGTCCCGAAACAGTTTCCCTCAGCGCAGTGCCCAACAAAGACTCAACCCAAACGAATGAGTTTTTGCTAGAGTGTTGCCCGGAGTTGCGTTTCCACGACACGACGGTCTTGGCTTCGTGCTTTTTCGGGGCCAAAGCTCTAATTTTTTCGTCGGTCCCGCCGCCTCAATGGAGGAAACATGGTCAGGCAATCCTGTTCTCGGTCGCTGGCTGGAATTTTATGGTGCGTGATTGTGCTTGTGTGTTCAGCAGAAGCCCGCGTCTTTGCCGCCCCGGACCAAGCGGAGCCGTTGAAGGGCCCGAAAGCGACTCAGAGTGAACAGCGTGCCACGAAGAAACCATCTGGCCTGGCCCCCTCGATCGAACTCTCCCGTGCCGTAAGGCCCTGGGAATTTCTGGATGCGGTCGGCACCCGGGCGGGAATTTTCGGATACGAGACGGGCCGCCTTGAGGCCTGGGTCTATCCGCTGAAGATCATGCGTGACTTCACTCTGAAATTTCATTTCAACGGACGGATCATCCCGGCTGAAAAACTTGCCCGGCGGGTGAGTGTTCGGCCTGAAGCCTGCACCATCTATTATGCGGGCGATTCTTTCCTTGTCCGTGAAACACTCTTTGTGCCGGTGAACGAGCCCGGCGCGGTCATCATCCTGGAAATGGAAACTCGCCCCGGCGAGCCCCTTGAGGTTGAGGCCGGTTTTCAACGCGACTTCCAGTTGATGTGGCCGGCGGCGATTGGCGGCGGTTACATGAGTTGGGATGAAACCCTCCGCGCCTTTGTCATGGGCGAGGAACGGAGAAGATTCTTTGCCGCCGTCGGCTCCCCCTCTGCCGCTGATCCCGGAGAAGAATTTCTTGCGGGTGATTCTTCAACTCCTCGAAGCTCTTTCAAGCTCGGACGAACCGATAAACCGAAAGATGTCCGCATGATCATTCTTGCCGCATCTTTTGAGAGCAAGGCGGACCTGCAGAAAACCTATCGCCATCTTGCCGGCAACCATCAACGGCTCAGAGAAGAGGCGGCGGAATATTACGAGCATTACTTGACTCAAACCGTCAACCTGAAGCTCCCTGACGCCCAGCTCCAGCAGGCTTACGACTGGTCGAGAATCAGCGTGGTGAAAGGCATGGTGAACAACCCCCTCCTGGGGATGGGCCTGGTAGCGGGCTACGGAACATCCGGGGCAGGCCAGCGGCCCGGCTTTGGCTGGTTTTTTGGACGCGATGCCCTATGGACGGCGTTTGCTTTGCACTCCGTGGGAGATTTCGCCAACGCCCGCGCCGCACTTGACTTCCTTTCCCGCTATCAGCGTATGGACGGGAAGATCCCCCACGAGATTTCGCAAAGCGCCAGTTTCCTGCCGTGGTTCGAAGAGTATCCCTACGCTTACGCTTCCGCTGATGCCACACCGCTTTTCATCCTGGCGATGCACGATTATGCCTTGAAGAGCGGCGACCTGGCATTCATCCGGGGGAAATGGACTCCTATTCTGAAAGCTCATGCATTCCTGCGCTCGACACGGGACGCTCAGGGGTTTGCTCAAAACCTCGGTGTCGGCCATGGCTGGGTGGAAGGCGGCCCTCTTCTGCCCGTAAGGACGGAACTCTATCAGAGCGCGCTGGGCGTCGCGGCGCTGCGGGCGTTTGCTGCTCTCGCCCGCCTGACCGGGAAGGACGAGCTTGGCAAGAGCCTCGAGCAAGAGTTCGATCAGCAGAAAGTCCGGTTGAACGAGTTGTTCTGGATTCCCGAAAAACGGATTTACGCCTTTGCGCTCGACCTGGACGGCAAGAAGGTGCACGAGGCGAGTGTCCTCGCCACCGTGCCCATGTGGTTTGGCCTCCTCGATGGCGATAAGGCCAACGCCATGATCGATCACCTGGCCGATGAGGATCACGCTGCGGATTGGGGAATGCGCATTCTTTCTTCACGGAGCCAAAAATTCAGTCCGGCTGGCTATCATTTTGGCAGCGTCTGGCCGCTCTTCACCGGCTGGGCCGCGGTCGGCGAATACCGTTACCATCGCCCCTTCGCGGCCTACGCCAATCTCCGCGCCAATGCGTTGCTCGCTCTCGATGGTTCGCTCGGCAATGTGACGGAAGTGCTTTCCGGCGGCCGCTATCTGCCGCTGGCGACCAGTTCCCCGCATCAGATCTGGTCTTCGGCGATGGTCCTCACCCCGCTGCTTGGAGGCCTGATGGGGCTGGAGACCGACGCCATCACCAAGCGAGTGACCGTTTCGCCGCACACTCCACCCCACTGGCAGCAATTTGAACTCCAGAACCTGCTGGTCGGAAACACCACCTTCGCTCTCACCTATCGGAAGACGGGCGATGAAATTGTGCTGGAAGTGAGGCGCGATGGCCACGAGGAATTCCTTTTCGAAGTTTCTCCAGCCATCAGTCCCAAGACGGGGATTGTGGCCGTGGAGTTGAATGACCGGCCGCTACCCTTTCGGCTTGAGACCCATGCCACGGACCAGCACGTGGTGGCGCGCTTCCCCATTTACGGAGGTTCAAGCACCTTGAAGATTCATCTGAGGAATGATTTCGGCATCCTCGTGCCCGCCATCCTGCCACGGCCAACCGAAGCGAGCCAAAACCTGAAGGTTGTTTCGGAATCCTGGAGCCCTTCTCTCGATGAAGTGGAATTCGAGGTGTCCGGGCTTTCCGGCCGTGAGTATCAACTCGAAGCGTATGGCTCAGCCCAAATCGCCGGGGCCGAGGGTGCCGAGCTATCTGGACCGGACACTCGCCCGCGCCTGCTTGAGGTCAAAATTCCCGCGGGCAACCCCGAAAGCTACAAGCGACACAAGTTCAAAATCCGCTTCGCCCCCACGACAAGCAAGTGAGCAGCTCGGCATGGGCAACGTGCCTACCGCCTGAGCTTGTCAGGCGAAGCTCTAAGGCGCAGCCGCCGAGAGTCGTTCTCGCCTTTCGAATTTGACGCTGATGACGTGGTCTAGTGGCGTGCATACTCAAAGCGGAAGAGGTAACTCCCGGGCGAGGCAGCGCGGCGCGTGTTGTACTCGAGCTGATAGGCGAGATGCGCGGGCCCGTCGGGATATTTCTCAGGGGCGGAATAGGGATAGGAGCCCATGGCATGGAAAGGAAGAGGTTCGACGGTCTGCGCATGGGCGCTATGAAAGTCCATGTCCTTTTCGAACCCATCGGCATAAAAGAAGAAATCGCGCTTCCAGCCGTCGGGGAGTGGTGGCAAGCGGGAAGGGTCAAACTCCAGGGAGACTTCATCGCCTGAACCCAGAATGGCAAAACGGTCGTCGCGGTCTGCCAGTAGCTCGCGCACGTCACCATAGCGGGTGTAGTTCCCGCCGTGCCGATGGTAAGGGCCGGTCGCGCTGATTTGCGCATAGTCGTAAACCAGGTCGCCGGGGAAGCTCGGTTCATGCGCTCGGGGATAACCCCGGAAGTGCAGGTCGGCAGCGCTGGGCGTCAGTGAGACCACTCGAACCGGCACATCCTGAGGACTGGTATCCACCAGGATTTGATCCCAATAGATTTCGAGATTGGTGGTGATGCGAACCTTGCTCGAGTAAGCCTGTCCGCCCAGGCGGTCAGGGACTTCCACAACCATCGCTCGATAGAGTCCCGCCGGAAAGCCGATGGATTCCATGCCCTTTCGCCATTCGCCTTTCTCGCCCTGAACTTCAAGATAAGGCGCCACACCGCCGATGCCTGCCTGATAGGCCGCAAACATCGAAGTCGCGCTGAAATACTCGATAAAACCGAAGAAGATCAGGCGCAAGCTGCGCGCCTCCTGCAAGTCTCCGAGATCAAGAGTCAGCGAATGAGGTTGGGTGAACCCCCGGAATGGGAGTTTGCGGAAGCCGGTCACGTAGCGCCGGTCGCGTTCGGCGAGAAGAGCCAGAACATCCCGGCCTTCGTCATCCCACGCTGCCCGGGGCGGGCGGGGGTTCTTGACGGTGGTCGCTTTGAACTCGGGAAAGGGCGGGGCGGGTTGGAAGCGCTCGTTTGGATAGACGTCTCGGTCGGCGGGATGATCCACCGCCAGAAGGCGAACCTGGTCCAGGTAGGTGATTTCTTCCATCGGTTCGATCAAACGGAAGCTGAGCCGGCCGGACCTTTCCTTCACGCGGTGTCCCTCAACCCGGACGTATTCGTCCGGATCGGAAATGTTGCGCTCGCCCGGCCCCGTCCATTCCCCGACAATGCCGGCCCCGATGAGGTCGGAAATGAACTCGAATTTTGTGCCGTTCCAAACAAACAAAATCGGGCATGAACTTCCGCGGCGGTCGATCTCCGTGAAGCTGTGATGGCCGCGGGCGGCGAGCTGCACCTCGTCCTGAACGACACCCGTGGGCCAGAGCAGCCGCACAATGTCCACTCCTTTCGCGCTGCCAAGGCCGGCGATGATCTCCGTTGCGTTCTGTCCCAGATAACCCGATGAAGATTGCACCTCCCATTTCTGCCAGAGCGCTCCGGCAAAAACTTCCACTTTGGTCCCGATGGCGCTCTTGTTGTCGGCCAGACCCTTGAGCGAAATGCGCAACCAGTTGTTCTTGTTGCCGCCCTCGTTGCGCAGCAGCACGACGGGCCCGCCATTCTGCGTTGCCAGAAGGTCAGTGTCGCCGTCGCCGTCGTAATCGGCCGTGATGAGTGCCCGAGGACTCTTCAGCTTCACAGCCGTCAGCCCCACCGTGGCCGACACGTTTTCAAACCCTTCCGGCCCGCGGTTGCGCAGGAGAACAATCCTTCCTTGGCCTGCACTCGTCTCACCTACAGCAGCGAGGTCGAGCCAGCCATCGTTGTCGAAGTCAAGCGCCGACAAGCCCCAGCCCCTCTGCCAATCGAGCTGCGGCAGCGGCACGGGTTCCACCCGCTTGGCTTCGGAGTTGCGCCACAGGGTCAAGCCCGGACCGCCACCATGCGTGCAAGCCAGGTCCATCCAACCATCCTTGTCGAAATCGAAGACAGCGAGGCCAAGTGCGGGGGCCGGCATCGGCGCCGCCCAGGGTTCGATGGGCTGGAAGCGGCCTTCGCGGGGATTGATATAGATGCCGGGAGCTCCTTTCCCGTCGCCGGTCACGACAAGATCCATCCCCCGATCGTTGTTGAAATCCGTCGCCACCGCACCCAAGCTGCTCCCCGGACCGGCCAGGCCGGTTGCCTGCGTCAAGTCGCTGAATGTTCCATTGCCGTTGTTTCGCCAAAGGACGTTGTTCGCGGGAGCGACTCGGGGCGGAGGCGCTCCGGGCAAAAATTGGAAGACCCGCGTGACGTAGAGATCGAGGTCGCCGTCGTGGTCGTAATCCACAAAGGTCAAACCCATCACAACCGATTCGGCGTGAATCCCGGCGGGCTCGGTCACGTCACGGAATGTGCCGTCTCCTTGGTTCCGGAACAACCTCAGCACGTCACCGGCAACCAGTGCGAGGTCGGTCCAACCATCATTGTCATAATCACCCGCGGCGCAGCCGAGACCCCGTCCGCGCACGTTGAGTCGCGCCTTGCCAGTTGTCTCGACGAAGCGCCCGCCCCCGGCGTTCCGGTACAGCACACCCCGCAGATCCGCTTCTCCGTTCGGGATGAACAAGTCCACGCGACCGTCGCCGTCGTAGTCGAAAAAGCATGCACCCGGGCCGAAAGAATGCAAATTGGAGTGAAGCTTCCGCAGCGGATCATCGGTTTTGACCACGGCGTACCCGGCAACGGAATGCGTGAAGCGCAGGCCGGATTTTTCACCGGGCACAGGGACGAAGCGGACAGGAATCGCGGGCGGCACCATGACAGACGGAAGAACCAACTGCTCCGCCAGCGAATACTTCCCCTGGTCGCCGTAGGCCAGGCTCATGGGCGCGCCGAGTTTTTCCTGGGTCAATTTCTGGAAGCGTTCCAGGTGGCGTCGCGCCTGCTCGGAGTCGCCTTTGCGCTGATAGGCGCGGGCAAGCCCGAATTCCGCCGAGATATGAAACGGATTTAGGGCCAGGGCACGCTCGAAGGCGGCGAGGGCGGGGTCGTATTGCCCAAGCTCGGCGTAGAGCAGGCCTCGGAAATAATTTGTGTCCGCGTCGTGGGCATCAAGCTGCCCTGCTCGGCCAAAGGCCTCGAGCGCAGGCTCGGTCTGGCCCTTGGTCTTGTAGAGCAGGCCCAGGCTATACCACGCCCGGATGTTCTGCGGCTCTCGCTCGGTGACCTCGCGAAGAATCTGGCGCGCGGGCTCATCGCGCCGCAGGTTGAACAGGGCGATCCCCTGGTTGAGCCGCGCGGTGATGAGCTTCGGGTCGAGCCCGTGGGCCTCCTCAAAAAGCTTCAGCGCCTGCTCAAAACGCTGCTGATTCATATACGCCACGCCGAGGTTATTCAGCCGGATGGCTTCCCTGCGAGCTCGAGGCGTTCTCTCGGACTTTGCCCGTGCCTGTGGGGAAGCGCTCGATGTCCCTTGCGGCACGCGGGCAAAGGCGATCCAAACAAAACCAAGCACGGCAAGCGCGCAGAAAAATCGCCGAAGACGCCCTGAGAGTTTCATCCTGCTTGATCCCTACCGCTTCCGAAGCGGTTGTGCGGCCACTTGCCCGCGTCCTTCCTGGATCTTGATCGGCTGGTCGGCTGCGATTTTTTCCAGGCGATCCACCTGCCCGCTTGGCCAGCGCACCTCAAGGAGATCAGCCTGCGTGCGTTGCCCGAGCCCGAAGGTGAGGATCAGCTCGCTCTGGGAAAGATAACTTGAGCCGCTGCGCAGCATCTGCCACTGAGTTTCTTCGCCTGCCGTGAGCTTCACCACCGCCCCCATGCCGTCGCGGTTCGAGCGCGTCCCCTGACCCGATACGGCGCTGGCCTGCCAGTTATCGTATTCGTTGAAGCCGCGAATCCAGCGGTAAGCGTTGACCGGCACATCGAGGTGAACCTTGTGGCAAGCTGAACAGAATTCCGCCGTCTGCTGTCGCATGAACGGCTTCAAAAAGGTGCGGCGGTGAGGTTTGGGATTCACGTTTACCACAAAATCATGCAGCCGGCGAACGAACCGGTTTTCGCTGGCTGCCAGCTCGTGAAGCCGCGGGTATTCGATCACAAAGCTGCCGTTGCCCATCGAGCTGCCCACATGAACAATCGAGTGACAGGAGACGCAGCCAAGTCCCGCCTGGGCGGCGGGAGTATGCACGATCTCCTTGATGGGCGTATCCATTTGACCGCTGAAGAGCAGGGCATGGTCATGGCAGCCCCCGCACCACTTCGAGGGCCGCGTTCCGACTACCTCCTGCATGCACTCAACGGACTTGCGATACCACTGATTGTTAAAGGAAGCGAAGTGATGCGCCGAGCTGTTCCACTGCTCGAATAGGTCTGCATGACAGCGCTTGCAGGTCTCCGAACTCATGAAGAATTCTGCCGGGATCAACTTTCCGTCAGCGGTCAAGGCGGAACTAGGGAAAAACGGTCCGCCTGGTCCTCCACCCTCCTCATCCATGCTCGCCGGTGGTAGCAGAGGACTCTTAATCCGATCCAACGTCGAGGGATTCTTCAGGCGGAAAAGGAAAGAACCCGTCGAGAGCAAGAAGGCAACTGCCAGGACAGATGCGATTGCGGGGCGCATCCATCGTTCGAGCGGGAACAGTGGGGCTATGGCCCTTCCAAAGGGGGGACCTAGCAGTTGCGCCGCCAGAAGCAAGGTGCCGGCCGCCGACAAAATGATGTGCGACCACAATACGAGCCGAAACGGCCGAGTGGCTCCGGAGAAAATCAGAAAAATACCGAGCAGCGCTCCCAGAAGCAACAACAGGGCTGCCGCTCGCAGCCGGATGGAAGGATGCCTCAGGCTGACCAGCAGGTAGCGCGCGCCAATGAGCAGGAACAGACCGCCCAGAAGGAAGTGAAGCAAAACATTCGCAACATAGAAAAGCGTGGCTGAAGAATAGCTCAACAGGTAGGCACTATTCAGCAGGAGCACACAGAAACACACGACCAGAATCTTCGAGAAGTGCCCAGAACCCATCCGCGCCCCCCCGCACGCTTAGGTCGAATTGTCAGGCCTTTCCTTTCCTTGACCTGAAAGTGAGCCATCCTAGCACCATCCAGGGCAAAATCAAGTTTGGTGGCCCGACCGTCGGCTTGCTTGGCCTTGGCAGTCGGTAAAAGCTTTTTAGTTGCGGGCGAGGAGCGACCGGCCCTGCATGATGTGGGGAATTTGGTAGCCCGCCAAATCCAGCAGCGTCGGTGCGATGTCGAGGAGCCGGGCACCTTCGTATTCGCCACGCAGGGGACAGTGGGACGCCGCGAGCAAAAACATCCCCAACTGGGCGTGGTTGCAAGCGTCCGGGCCGGTGTCATTTTCCTGAACGTGGAAACGGCCGTAGCCAACGCTGCCGATCGAGCGCCAGTAGAGACCGCCGAAGTGGACAATCAGGTCGGGAGCCACGTTGCGGATCTGGCGGTAGATCTCCTCGGGCTTGAAGACCAGGGAGCCGAGCGGCCGGCCCTTGTCGTCGGTGAGGGCCTCGAGCCGAGCTTTCATCTCATCCCGAAACGCTTCGTAATCGGAAGGGGAGATGACGCCCTGCGGCTCGCGTCCCCGCACATTGAAAAAGACGCGCGCGTAGTAGCCTCCCTCGCTCCACACCTTTGTTTTTGCCCAGTTGATTTTGAGCTTGGCGAAGGGCGTGACCTCGTTCGGATATTGGTCGAGCGTCAGCAAGCCTTCTTGGGCGAGCCACTCGTTCACCACAAAGCCACCGTCCAGCCGTTGCGCACCATGATCGGAGACCACGAGCACAATCGTATCGTTGTCGAGGAGTTCAAGCACCCCGCCAATCTGCTCGTCCAGCCAGAGGTAGTAATCTGGTATGAGACTCTGGTAGGGATTGCCCGGCTGGTAGTTGATATGGCCCTTGTCAAAACAATCCCAAAAGCCGTGGTGCATGCGGTCGAGCCCGATATCCACGAACTGGAAATAGTCCCACTCCTGCTCGGTCAGTAGCCAGCGCACCAACTTCCACTGCTTCCGACTCATCTCAAAGATCTCCTGCTTCAGCCATTCTTTGTTATCGGTGCGGAAGCCCTTGACGTCCACGGGGTATTCGCCTACCAGCTCCATGACTTTGGGTTTTAAGGTGGCGGGGTAAGTGAACTCGTCCTTGATCGGGTCGGGAGTCAGAAAGCAACCCACGCTGATCCCGTTGACGCGGCGCGGAGGATAGTTCGGCGGCACACCGACAATGATGGACTTCTTGCCATCTCGCGCCAGATAGTCCCACATGGCCTCCGCCTTGATGGAGGCGGAAGTGGCAAAGCCGAGGCCGCTATAAGAGTAGTCGGTACGATTGCGAAACCCATACACTCCGAGCGAGCCCGGATCCTGGCTGGTGACCATGCACATCCAGGCGGGAACCGTGATGGGCGGGATCACGCTTTCCAGGGGGCCGTAAATACCCCTGTCCATCAGCCTTCGAATGTTCACCAGGCGCTCGTCGTGGAAGATGATTTCCGGCGCGGCACAATCGAGCCCGAGAACACAAATTTTCATCGTTCACCCGTTCAACCCAGGGAGTTGCATCCACCAGATTCTTGCCGGAGGTGCAGGGGCATTATCGCACGGAGGCGGCTGGGCCGCAGTTCTCTTTTGTCCTTGCCGCCGGTTCTCTCGAGTGTGGCGATTGCCTTCTGACAGGTCTCGACAATTGGTCAGAAATTGCTAGAATTGGGGGTTCCATTTCTGCGGATAAGCGAAGACGAGGCCCGGAGGGAAAGATTTGCGCCGCACGATTGCCGTGGACTTTGACGGCGTGATTGCCGACTATGACGGCTGGCAAGGCCCAAGCGTCCTTGGGCCGCCGCGCGCGGACGTGGTGGAAGCTCTGCGCGCTCTCCGAGCCGAGGGCTGGAAGATCGTGATCCACACTACCCGAGGGGAACACGAGATTGCCCACTACCTAGCCGAGCGGGGAATTCCCTACGACGAAATCAATCGCAACTCCGACTATCAGACGCAGGGCGTGAAGCCGGTTGCCGACGTGTACTGGGATGACCGGGCGGTCCGGTATTCGGGCGATGGCAGGCAGGATCTCGGACTCATCCGCAACTTTCGCACCTGGAGCGGGCGCGCATAGCGAGGGAAGACGGGGCACCAGCCCCTTCCCGGGTCCGTCTGTTGGGAAGGCGACTCCTGGCAGCATAAGGAACCGATGTTTCCGAATCGGCCTCACGGCGGCAGGCTCACCAACCGAGTGCTGGAAGGCACGGCGCGAGAGGAGTGGCTTGAGCGCGCCGAAAAACTTCCCAAAGTCGAGCTGAACTCCCGCCAGCTCTCGGACGTGGAGCTCATTGCCATCGGTGCCTTTTCACCGCTCGAAGGCTTCATGGGCAAGCGCGACTACCAGAGCGTGCTGGCCGAACAGCGCCTGGCGAATGGGTTGGTATGGACCATCCCAGTGACCCTGGCGGTTACCGAAGAGCAGGCGAAGCGCGTGGCCCGGACCGAAGATGCCGCGTTGACCGATGACCGGGGCCAGATCGTCGCGGTGCTCCACTTGCAGGACGTATTTTGTTTCGACCAGGAGCAGGAAGCGCGAAGTGTCTTGTTGACGACCAGCGACGCGCACCCGGGGGTGCGTTATCTCCGGAGCGCCGGCGAGCACTGCCTGGCCGGTCCCGTCAGCCTGCTGCGCCGGCCGGATCGCGGCCCGTTCGCCAATTACCTGCTCGACCCGAGGGAGACGCGGTTCCTGTTCGAGCACCGCGGTTGGCGGACGATTGTGGCGTTCCAAACGCGCAACCCGGTGCACCGCGCCCATGAATACATTCTGAGGTGCGCGCTGGAAACGGTGGACGGATTGCTGCTGCACCCCCTGATGGGCGAGACGCGCGACGAGGATGTGCCCGCCGCAGTGCGGTTGAAGTGCTACCTCACCCTGATGCAAACGTCCCTGCCGGCCAGCCGCACGGTGCTCAGCCTCTATCCCGCGGCCATGCGCTACGCGGGCCCGCGCGAGGCCATCTTCCACGCCATCGCGCGGAAGAACTACGGTTGCACCCACTTCATTGTGGGGCGGGACCACGCCGGCGTGGGCGATTTCTACGGCCCGTACGACGCTCAGAAGAAGTTCTTCGAGTTCGAGCCGGAGGAGCTCGGTATCAGCCCGGTCTTTTTCGACGCCACGTTCTACTGCCGCAAGTGTGGCCAGATGGCGTCCGAGAAGACCTGCACACACGGTCCCGAGGACCGGCTCATCCTGAGCGGCACGAAGGTGCGGGAGCTTCTGCGCAACGGGCAGACGCTGCCGCTCGAATTCACCCGGCCGGAAGTGGCCGAGATTTTGCGCGAAGCCTACCGGAACAAGTAACAGGCGGCGAGACTCCCGGTGGAGGACAGAACGACAGACGCCATGAACAAGGCCGAAAAAGGATTCACTCTGTGGTTCACCGGCCTGCCGTGCTCGGGCAAGTCCACATTGGCCCAGCTCGTGGCGCAGGAGCTCGGGCGGCGCGGCCGCGGGGTGGAAATCCTGGACGGCGACGTGGTGCGCACGCACCTGACCAAAGGCTTGGGCTTCAGCAAGGAAGACCGCGACGAAAACATCCGTCGGATCGGTTTCGTTTGCAAGTTGCTGTGCCGTCACGGCGTGGTGGCGATCGCCGCTGCCATTTCGCCCTACCGGGCCGTGCGCGACGAAGTCCGCGCCTCGATCGAGCATTTCGTCGAGGTCTATGTGAAAGCCTCCCTCGACACCTGCATCCAGCGCGACACCAAAGGGATGTACCGAAAGGCACTGGCCGGTGAAATCAAGAACTTCACCGGCGTCAGCGATCCTTACCAGCCGCCGCTTCATGCGGAGCTGGTGATCGATACCGAAAGAGAGACGCCAGCCACTTCCGCCGCCCGCATCGTCGCCAAGCTGGAACAGATGGGCTTGGTCGAGCCGGCCTCCGAACCTGCCTACACTCCCGAGGAAGCGGAAAAAAGCCGCCAACGGCTCGTGCGGCTGGGATACATCGAGCCGTGAGCTCAACGTGCACTTCAGCCTCTTGATCGCGATCGGCATGGCGGTCGGGCTTCTGATCGGCCTGACCGGGATGGGCAGCGGAACGCTGCTGACCCCGCTTTTAATCCTCGTGGCGGGCATGTCTCCCGCTACTGCCGTAGGCACCAGCCTTGTCTTTTCCCTTGCGACGAAGCTCTACGCCAGTTGGAATTTCCACCGCCGCGGTTTTTTAGAGATGCAGATTGTGCGGGACCTGAGCATAGGGGGGCTGCCGGGTGTGCTGTTCGGCGTGTTTGTCATCCGGCATTTACAATTGCGCAGGCCGGAGTTGATGAACGTCTTCCTGTTGCGCGCTATCGGGCTGGTGCTGATCGCAGTGGCGCTCATCATGATCCTGCGGCTGCTGCCGGTGGCGTTGCGCCCGGCGACGGTAGATCGGTCGCTACCGTTCTCGTCCCGGCAGCGCCGGTTGTTGATCGTCCTGATCGGCTTCAGCGTCGGGGCGAGCGTCGCGGTGACTTCCATTGGCAGCGGAACAGCGTTGATCCCGGCGATGGTTCTGTTTTATCGCCTCGATTCCGGTCGGTTGGTGGGCACAAGTATCTTCGTGGGAACAATCCTCTCAGGAGTCGGAGCGATCTCGCATGCGGGCTTGGGGAACGTGGACTGGAATGCCGCCGTCGCCTTGTTGGGCGGTTCAATCCCAGCCGTCTGGCTCTCCAGTCACCTCCACACCCGGCTCCCTCGGCAGATCCCCGAAGGCATCATGGCCGCAGCGTTGATGGCCATGGGCGTCCACTTCATGTCCGTCTGATTTGTCGCAGCCGGTCCGCCAGCGACTTCAACCCTCGTGGGGAGAGGAGAGGCCAAACGCCCACGGTTTACCGTCCAGGTGTGACGGCAATTTAACCCCGAAGAGATCCAGCACAGTGGGTGCCACGTCAACAATCGCCGGCCGATCGCAGGCAACCTTCTGGTTGCAGAACAGGACTCCAGGGACCAAGCGGGGATCGATGCAATGGTCGCCGCTCCAGGCTTTGCGATTGTCTTCAAATACGGCTTCGGTGACCTTGCCCGTCACCGAATCCCAGGCGGCGCGGTAGTCTTCGTTGTATCCCACGATGAGATCGGGCGCATTCTCCCGATACGGCCCGGCAAAAACGATCCGGCTGTCAAAAACCGCCCGGATGGCCAGGCGGCCGGTCTGGGGATCCGTCAGGCCTTGCAGCTTCTCCCTAAGCTCTTTTTTCAAATCCTCGGTCTCGGTGCCGGGTGGAACGGTTCCAAAGCGCTCCCGGCCCTTCCGGTTGACATAAAGGCCATTGAGTCCGAGGGCGTAGGCCCGTGTCCGCTCCCAATCTACATTCTTGAACCACTCGCCGCTTCCGCGAGCCCCTTCTCTCAAGGCAAGGTAGCCATTGCGGCAGAGCCAGGTATTGAGGTTTACGCCGCGTTCGAAGGATTTGAAGCCGTGGTCAGAGATCACCAGCAGGAGACCGTCGCCGATCTGGCGGAGAACCCGGCCGACCATCTCGTCCATGCGCTTATACAGGTCTTCGATGACGCCGGCGTAGCGGTCGCCATTCGTCTTGGCCTTGGCGGCGGGATGGCTTGGATTAAGATAACGCCAAAACATGTGTTGGATGCGGTCGGTAATATCGAACACGCAGACGCAGACGCCGCGCGAGGTCTTTTCCAGGGCGTCAAAAAACATCCGCTCGCGCTCGGCGTGGATGAGGTAGCACTGCTCCAGAAAAGCCCCCTCGTCGAGAACGCCTTCGTTGAGCGCCCAGGTGTCCTCGGCGAGGCCCAGGGTCGCATAGGGCCCCAGCAGCTTGGACAAGTAGATCGAATAGCTGAACGGATGAGAGATGGGGAGAGCAGGCTTACTAGGATCGATATTAACCGGGCTGACGTAGAGTTCGAGATGGGGTGATACCTCCTTGAGGTAGAAGTGGCAGATGCCGTGCACCCCGATCCCCAGGCCTGCCTTGAATTTCACCTCGACCCACTCCGAGTACTCGCCCTTGCGCAAATGGAGACGCTGGCCGTCCACTTCGATTTGAGCCTGCTGGCCTGCGGGATCAGGCTGCACGGAGAAAGGCACGCGCAACCCGGCTTTGCTACCGCTCAGCAGAGGATTCTCGGGTCCCGGAATGTAAGAAACAAAAGAACGGCCGACTTTCTCGAGCGGAATCTGCATCCCGCCCTGGTGGCTCTCCGGCCCGAAATCGCGCGAAGAGTAAAAAGAAAAAGTTCCCTGGCTGCCTTGCAGGTCGGGCACGCACATGCCGGAAAGCAAAACTCCAGGAAACTTCTCGGGCGGAAAGGTGATGGGGACGCGGATCACCGAACAAAAGATGCCCGCTTCTCCCAAAAAGTGCCAGAAGGGTATGCCCTTGCGCAGCCGCTTGATCTGCGGCTTGGCGAGCGGCAGCGTGTACTTCCCGATTTTCAGGCTTCTCTTCGGATTCCGAACCTGAGCCGAAGAGAGGTAAGGAAGGTAGGTGCCGGAGTCGCGGGCCAGAAAGTCGTAGATATTGTGCTTGCCCGGATTGACCCCGGTCAGGAACGACGACCAGGCGACCGGAGAAATGGGTGGACACGTGGTTGCCAGAGGCCGGAAAGTTCCCCTCTCACGCAGCTTGGCGAGATTCGGCAATTTGCCTTCTTGCATGAATTTTGCCGCCAGCTCCGGGTCCATGCCATCCAGGCCGACAATCACGACGCGCTTGACCCGGGCTTTGCGATAGGCCTTCCGGCGGCGGAGCAGGCGGTAGAGGAAGCGGAACGGCCATGTGACCACGGCGAGCAGGGAATAGAAAAAGGCCAGGAACAGAGCCAAGAACGAAGACAGGAACGCAAATCCGGCACCGGGTCCCGCGTAGGCCAGCAACGCGGCAGGCGCCAGCAGGAGAACCGCCAGGGCGCTGACGACCAGGAAGGCACCGCCCGCCGGTCGGCCCATTCTTCTCTTCGATGTCGGTTCGGCCATCACATCTCAATCCCCAGCACGGTTTTCACAAGGAACCCCGAGAGGAGCGAGAAAACAAGGAACGGAACCAGCCAATGTGTCCGGAAAGGACCGATTTCCATGCGGCGGGGTTGGTATTTGACTTCGAGCGCTTCGAGCGGTCCGTCTCTCGGCAAGGGTTTCTCGCCCGGATGCACGAACCACTTCAGGATACCGGCGCGCACGCGCTCCGCGGGCAAGCGGGTGACGTCGTCCGACACAACGACCTCTTTTGTAAACTCCTGGCCTGCTACAAGCACGGCCGGGGCGAAAGCGCCGTATTTTTCCGCCCGGATTCTCCAATCGACTTCCCTTTCTGCCGGGATATGCAAGGCCGGAGCCGACAGCGCCAAGCCTTTGGGCAAGCGCAATGAAATCCGGTCCGGCGCCATCGTTTGGGTGAACTTGGCCTTGAGCAGAAAAGAATCGTGAGGCTTCAGTGGCACGCGACTGAGACGCAGATCCAGTTGAGCCAATAGGAAGACCGTCGGCAGAAGGATGATGGCCAGAGACTTGAGAGAATGCCTCAGGTAGGCAAAGGTCCAACGCAGGATGGCAACGTAGGCTCGCGCGACCACTCCCAACTGGTCCTGAAAGAGCCGCACTTCCAGGAGATGCGCCTGGATCCGATCTTTGCTCCGCCGAATCGCTTTCTGATTCGACGTGAAGCGAAACACAATCACCATGGCCATGCCGGTCACGAACGAGATCCCTGCCAGCCCGTAGATAGGGTCGGCGGCGCGAAGGGGCCAGAAGAGAAGATCCAACAAGCTGTTCACGAGCGCCAGGAAAACCCCCATCCCCCGCGAGCCGGATGCCGCCACCCGCCGCGGCGGGCGCGTCGAGACCAAGAGGGGCTGCGGTCATTCGATGTAGCCGAGCCCCTGTAATCGCTTCCTCACTTCCTCTTCCGGATCGCGGGGTTCCTCGCCCGGCCCCAACCGGCGCGCCACCTCGTTTTCGAGAACGTGGACTACAAACTCATCGGTGGAGGAGTAGCCCGCCTTGGCCGCGCATTTCTTTATTTTCTCCAGCAACTCGTCATCCAGCTTGATTCGATATCCAAACATGAGCAATCCCTCTCCTTGGCACTCTGTTCTACCGGCGGGCTGAGTAAAGACGGCCCGAAGACCGATTGCCCCATCA
>DATBWB010000066.1 GCA_036514995.1 Candidatus Acidiferrales bacterium | reverse complement strand
ATGAAGCCCTGGTTCTTCTCGAGAATCGTTGTCCCGGCTTTGCACTCATCACTCAGAATGTGGATGGGCTGCACGATCTTGCCGGGAGCCGCCATGTCATCAAGCTCCACGGCGATATCTGGACGCTGCGTTGCCAGCGCTGTGGCGCGGTCAAATCGGACCGCCGGGTGCCTTTGCCGGAAATTCCTCCTCGGTGTTCCTGCGGCGAGCTCTTGCGACCTGGCGTCGTTTGGTTCGGGGAGGCCTTGCCGCCTGCAGCTTGGCAGGCTGCTGTGCAAGCGGCTGAATCTTGCGCGGTCTTCTTGGTGGTTGGCACTTCGGCCGCGGTTTACCCCGCAGCCGGGCTTCCCATGGTGGCCAAAAACCGGGGCGCGAAGCTCATCGAGATTAATTTTGAGCCAACCGCCCTGACCCCTCTCGCTGACTACAGTTTCGTCGGAAAAGCGGACGAGATATTGCCGCAACTGGTGAGTTGATTCGATGCGTATCGGCTACTTCGACTGTTCTTCGGGCGTGGCTGGCGACATGATCTTGGGTGCGCTGGTGGATGCCGGGGTTCTCCTGGCCGATCTGGAAAAATCGCTGCTGGCCTTGCCCGTTCGAGGTTGGCGGCTGTCTGCTGAACCTGTCCATCGTGGCGATCTCCGGGCAACCCTCGTTCGCGTCCAGGCGGAGGCCAGCCCGCCCCCGCGTTCGCTCGCTGCTATCGTGGAACTCATCAGCAAAGCAAGCCTTCCCGCTGCGGTCCAACGACAGGCCGAGTGCATTTTTCGCCGGCTCGGCGAAGCTGAAGCCAAAGTCCACGGTCTCCCAATCGAGAAAGTCCACTTTCACGAAGTCGGTGCCCTCGACGCCATCGTGGACGTGGTTGGCGCATGCATCGGGTTTTCGCTGCTCGGCATCGAGAAGTTTGCCGCGTCTCAGCTCAACTTGGGAGGTGGCCGGGCGGAAACCGCTCACGGAACTTTGCCCATTCCTGCGCCGGCGACGCTTGAGCTGCTTCGGGAAGCGCCCGTTTATTCAAGCGGCGAAGTCGGTGAGTTGGTCACCCCGACGGGCGCTGCCATTCTTTCGACGCTCTGCTCCCATTTCGGCGCCTTGCCGCCGATGAAGCTCTGGCGTGTCGGCCACGGCGCCGGCTCCCGAGAAATCATGGGGCAGCCAAACGTTCTCCGCCTGCTTCTTGGGGAGGCAACGACGCTCTCCATCGAACCACCCGTGCGCGTCATCGAGGCCACCGTGGATGACATGAGTCCCCAGATCTATGCCTATTTTGCTGAGCAGGCGATGAGCGCCGGCGCGCTCGACGTTTTCTCTGTCCCCGCACAGATGAAAAAAAATCGTCCCGGCCAACTCATTCAGGTTGTCGCCCGGCCTGAGGATGCCTCCCGGCTCTGCGAGTTGGTCTTCGCGCAGACGACAACCATCGGCGTGCGCATCTACGAAGCGCAACGCCAGACCTTGGAGCGCGAATGGGTTTCCGTGGAAACCCGCTGGGGTCCGGTGCGCATGAAATTGGCCCGACGGAATGGCCAATTGCTGAACGCCGCGCCCGAATATGAAGATTGCGAAAAGATTGCGCGCGAACGCGGCGTGCCCTTAAAGGAGATCCTCGCCGAAGCTAGCTTTGTGTTTCGCAGCCAGAAGAAGGAGTGACGGGCTTTGAGCCCGTCATGCATATCGGGCTGAAGCTCGATAGTCCTAAAGACCGGTCCTGAGTCATGGAAAAGTTCTACCTCACCACGCCCATCTACTACGTCAATGCACGGCCGCACCTCGGTCACACCTACACGACCGTCGTGGCCGATACGATTGCGCGCTACAAGCGCATGCGCGGCTACGACGTCGTGTTTCTCACCGGTACCGACGAGCACGGGCAGAAAGTGGAGCGGTCGGCCAGAGCGGCGGGCCTCGACCCGCAACGCTTTGCCGATCAGATTTCAGCCGAATACCGTCGCCTGTGGGAAGAGCTCGATCTGAAGCATGACCGCTTCATCCGCACCACCGAGCTGCGGCACGAGCGCGCTGTCCATCGGTTGCTGCATCTCGCGAAGGACAACGGATACATTTACAAAGGCAGCTACCAGGGCCAGTACTGTGTCTTTGACGAACTCTACGTGGACGACCCCACGCCCGACGCGCCCTGTCCGGAGTGCGGCCGGCCCACCGAACACATCCGCGAGGAGAACTACTTCTTCAAGCTCTCAGCGTTTCAAGATCGTCTGCTCGATCACTACGAGAAACATCCCGAGTTCGTCCAGCCCGAAACGCGGCGGAACGAGGTGATTGCCTTTGTCCGCGGCGGCCTCCGCGACCTCTCTGTCAGCCGCACCACGCTCAAGTGGGGGATCCCCTGGCCGGGCGACGAGAAGCACGTCTTTTACGTTTGGTACGACGCGCTCACCAGCTATATGAGCGGCATCGGTTATGGCGACGACGAGCTGCAGTGGGAGAAATACTGGCCCGCCGACCTGCACCTGATTGGCAAGGAGATCTTGCGTTTCCACGCCGTCTATTGGCCGGCATTCCTGATGGCTGCGGGCGAGCCCCTGCCGAAAACGATCTTCGCGCACGGTTGGTGGCTTTTCGAGCAGCAGAAGATGTCGAAGTCGCGCGGCAATATCCAATTGCCGCAGCCCATCGCCCGCGTGTTGGGCGTGGACGCGCTGCGGTACTTCCTCCTGCGCGAAATGGTCTTCGGCCAGGACGGCAACTTCAGCCGCGAGGCGCTCATCAATCGCTACAATAGCGACCTCGCCAATGGACTGGGCAATCTTGCTAGCCGTACCCTCACGATGATAGACCGATACTTCGCCGGAGAAGTGCCAGCGCCCACTGGCACGAAGACCCCTCGCGATGAGACGGTCGAGGCGAGAGCAGTCCGCGACATTGGAACTTGCTTGATTCAGTACGACCAGTTGGCCTTCTCACCGGCCCTGGTGACGGTCTGGGGATTGATCGCGGAGGTTGACAAATACCTCGTTCTTCAGCAGCCCTGGGCCTTGGCGGAAGACCCCTCCCAACGCGACCGGCTCGCCACCGTGCTTTACACCGCCGCGGAAGCGCTGCGGATTGTCACTCTGCTGGCACATCCGGTTATGCCCCACGCAACAGCGAAGATCTGGCAACAGCTTGGGCTTCAGGCAAGTCCGGCCGATGAGCAACTGACTTCTGGGGTAACGATGGAAAACTGGGGGAAGCTGCGCCCGGGGACGCGCATCGGCAAGCCTGAACCGATCTTCCCCCGGGTGAAGAAGGACGATGCTTTGGATCAAATTGAGCAGCTCGAACAGGAGTTGCTGAGACCACCGAGTGTCCGTGGCCCGGCCGCGCCGGGCAAGGAGGCGAAAAGCAACGTGATTACGATTGAAGATTTTGCCAAGGTGGAGATGCGTGTCGGCGAGGTGAAATCTGTCGAGCGCGTCGCTGGTGCCGACAAGCTTTTGAAGCTGTTGGTGGACATCGGCGAAGAAGTGCGTCAGGTGGTGGCTGGCATCGCCGAAGTGTACAAGCCCGAAGACCTACTGGGCCGCAAGGTGGTCGTGGTGACAAACCTCCAGCCACGCAAGCTCCGCGGCGTCGAGTCCAACGGCATGGTCCTGGCCGCCACGGTGGGCGAGCAGGGGAAGCCGGTCCTGGTCGGCTTTTTGGAGGACGTGCCCAACGGCGCTCGCTTGAAGTAGGGGACACTGGCATGCATCTTGTGGACTCCCATGCCCATTTGGACTTCCCGGAATTCGACGCCGATCGCGAGGCCGTGATCGCCCGGGCACGAGACGCCGGCGTGGAACTCCTGCTCAGCATTGGAAGCGGTGCTGGACCGGATCGCCTCGATGCTGCCATCCCCTTTGCCCAACGTTATCCTTGGATTTACGCTTCCGTGGGCGTCCATCCTCATGACGCGGCCCGTATCTCTGCCGCGCACGACGATGCCTTGCGCAAGCTTGGCTCGGATTCGCGTGTGATCGCATGGGGCGAAATCGGTCTCGATTATCACTATCCGCAGCCGCCGCCGGAGGTTCAGCAGCGAGTTTTCCGCCGGCAACTCGACTTGGCTGCCGAAGCAAAGCTCCCCGTCATAATCCACTGCCGCCAGGCCTGGGGGGATTGCCTTCGTATCCTGGCCGAGCAGTGGGCCCCGACTAACCTCGGCGGCATTCTTCACTGCTTCAGCGGCACTCTGGACGATGCTCGCCGGGCTATCGGGTTTGGTTTTCTGGTATCATTTGCAGGCAACGTCACGTATCCGAAGGCTGCGGTGCTGCGTTCCGTTGCCGCGCAGTTGCCGCCCGATTGCTTGCTCGCGGAAACCGATTGCCCGTACTTGGCCCCCCAGCGCTTCCGGGGAAAGCGAAATGAGCCGGCTCACGTGGCTGAGGTGGTGCGAGCGCTGGCGGCGCTGCATCAAGCACCCGAGGACGCATTGGCCGCGGCCCTCCTTGAGAATTTCCGGAATCTCTTCCGCCTGCCTGTGGCGGCCTCCGGGGCGACGGGTAAGCTGGTAGAATCGTGACTGCTCAAGAAATTTTTGAACTGGTGCGCGACGACCTTCGCATGGTCGAGGGCGAATTCGCTGCCCAGAGCGATGCCGCCGTCGAACCGGTGGCTTCCATTGGTCGCTACCTGCTGGATGGCGGCGGAAAGCGGCTTCGTCCCGCCCTTCTGTTGCTGGCGGCCAAGTGCAGCGGCTATGAGGGACAATCCGCCATCAAGCTTGGCACCGTCGTCGAACTCATTCACACTGCCACCCTCATTCATGACGACGTCATCGATGGTGCTGATACCCGCCGCGGCCGCGCTTCTACCAACTCCCGGTGGGGAAATCATTTGAGCGTCCTTGCTGGCGACTGGCTCTACATGCAATCCTTCCAAATTGCCCTTGCCGAACGCAACTTTAAGATCCTGGACATCCTCATCGGCCTCACCCAAACCATGGTGGAAGGCGAGTTGCTTCAGCTCGCCCGCCTCGGCAAAATGGATTTGACCGAGGAGGACGCCCTCGACCTTGTCTACCGCAAAACCGCCTGTTTGTTTGGCGGCTGCGCCAAACTCGGAGCGGTCCTTGCCCGCCAGGAGAGTCTTGAGTTTCCCCTCTCCGAGTATGGGCGTCAGGCCGGGATGGCGTTTCAACTGGTGGACGATGTCTTGGACTTTACTTCTTCCGCTGCCAAGCTCGGTAAGCCCGTAGCCAGCGACCTCAAGGAAGGGAAGGTGACGCTGCCTCTCATCTACGCCCTGGAAACCGTCCATGGTAGCGGCCGCAAGAAGGTGGAAAGCGTCCTTCAGGACAAAGGCTTTCTCCGCGTGCACCCGGAGGAAATCGTGGCCCTCGTTCGTGAAACGGGCGCGCTCGAACGCACCCTTGCCCGCGCTCATCTCTACGCTGACAATGCTCGGCGGTGCCTGGACGTGGCCCCGGATTCTATCTATCGCCAGGCGCTCGCTGCCGTGCCTCAGTTCATTTTGGAGCGCGAGTACTGATTCGCCTGCCGCTCGCAAGCCGATGCCCCGCGAAATCGAAATCAAGCTGCTCGTCCGTGACTTGGATGGGATACGCCTCAGCCTCCTTCGCGCTGGGTTTCGACCCTCCCATCGATCCTTTGAAGACAACCTTGTATTCGATACGCCGGATCGGAAACTTCGCCGAAAAGCACAGCTCTTGCGCCTGCGGGAATACCGCCGAAGGGCCGTTCTGACCTTCAAGAGCCGGTTGGCCGGGAGCCGTCGCTACAAGGTGCGCGCCGAGGAGGAATTACTGCTCTCCAGCCGCGAAACGATGCGGATTATCCTCGAGCGCTTGGGCTACCGCATCGCCTTCCGATATCAGAAATACCGAACCCCTTTTCGTTCCACCCGCGAACCGGATCTATGCCTCTATCTGGACGAAACTCCGATCGGAGTCTTCCTCGAGTTGGAGGGTCGCCCGGCGGCCATTGGGCGTGTAGCCCGTCGCCTGGGCTTTCGGCCCGCGGATTATGTCACCCTGACCTACGCTGACCTCTACGCTCAGGTCTGCCGGCGGGAAGGGAAGCGTCCCTCCCACATGCTTTTCGAGCCCGGCCCCTGACGCCATTTGCGAACCCCCCGCAAAAAACCGAACTCCTTTCTTGACAAAGCTGCGGCGCACAGCGTATCAGGGCAGCGGGGAAGCGAAGATGAATTTCCACCGATGGACCTGACCTGGAGGCAGCCATGATTCACGCCACCGAACTGTTGCGTGCCAAGGTTTACGATGCCCAGGGCAACTTTGTTGGCCGGGTGAACGAGCTTTTTGTCAACCCGAGCGAGCAGTCCGACCGCATCGCTCGTTTCGGCATTGACCGCGGCAAGTATCAGCGCTTGCTTGCCCGGTACGAGCAGGTCGCCTTCGCCGCTCCGGGAACCCTCCGCCTCAACGTTCCTGAATTGGCCTTGGAAACCTTTTCCCCGAATGAAGGCTGGCTCGCCGTTCGCAAGGATCTTCTCGATCAGCAGATCATTGACATCAACGGGCGGAAAGTGGTTCGCGTGAACGATGTCGTCTTGAGTGAGCAGAAGACGAATGGCAGCATCGAACTCCGCCTTACTCAGGTGGACGTTGGCCTCACCGGCGCGCTTGGCCGGCTGCTCCAGGGAATGCTTGCCCCATCAACCATCCGAAAGATCCAGGAGCGAATGCCCGTTCGCGTCATTCCCTGGGACTATGTCAACCTGATTGAGACTGATCCAAAACGTCGCGTAAAGCTCAAGATTTCCCACGCCCGGCTTGCCCAACTCCACCCGGCTGACATTGCTGACATCATCGAGGAGTTGGCGCCCGCTGACCGGGGAGCGGTGGTCGAGGCTCTCGATGAGGAGACCGCTGCCGAAGCCCTCTCTGAGGTTGAGCCCCGGGTTCAAGCCCGCATTTTGGAGACGCTCGACCGCCAAAAAGCAGGCGATATCCTCGAAGAAATGGAGGCCGACGAAGCCGCTGACATGTTGGCCGGGCTGCCGGCCGAAACCTCTAACATCCTGCTGAAAGAGCTTTCCCAAGAAGACGCTCAGGAAGTGCGCGAGCTTTTGCAGTTTGAGGAATCTTCTGCCGGCGGCTTGATGACAACCAGCTTTGTGGCTGTGCCGGAGGAGCTGACTGTTGCCGATGCCGTCGCGCGCATTCGGGAAAGCCAGGTGGAAACCGACGCCCTGGACACGCTCTTCCTCATCGATTCCACTCACCGTCTTTTTGGCGCTGTGCCGGTCGCTCGCATGCTCTTGGCGGCCCCGGAGACCGTGATGAGTTCTCTCCGGCAGGAGCAGCTCATCTTTGCCGAACCGCAAATGGATCGAAAAGAGGTCATCACGCTGTTCAATAAGTACAACCTGCACATGCTCCCCATCGTGGACGAGGCAGCCCGGCTCGTGGGTGTGGTGACGGTGGACGATGTGCTCAGCATGCTGATTCGAACGGGATGAAGTGGCCGTTTCCAAGCGCGCGTTGGAATGGCTGGGGGCGGGCGTGGACCACCCGTCGCCGCCAGCTTGCCGTTCTCTTTGCTGTCATCGGACCGGGCATGATTACCGCGAACGTGGACAACGACGCCGGCGGTATCTACACCTACTCCCTCGCTGGCGCGCAGTTCGGCTACAAGCTGCTTTGGCTGATGATTCCTATGACGCTCGCCCTCATCGTCGTCCAGGAGATGGCCGCTCGCATGGGAGCGGTGACCGGCAAAGGGCTTTCCGATCTCATCCGCGAAGAGTTTGGCTTCCGCGCTACCTTCCTCATGATGCTGGCCATGTTGGCCGCCAATTTGGGCAATATCTTGGCTGAATTCGCCGGCATCGCCTCCAGCCTCGAGATTTTCGGCGTCAGCAAATACTTTTCTGTACCGCTGTCAGCTATTCTGGTTTGGGTGCTGGTGGTGAAAGGCACTTACAAGTCGGTGGAGAAGGTTTTTCTCATTGCTTGCACGGTCTATTTTTCCTACATCGTTTCCGGTTTTCTTGCTCGTCCTGACTGGGGAACTGCGATCAAGGCTACCCTCGTTCCCCAGATTGAGTGGAATACCTCCTATCTCGTGATGACGATCGGCGTGGTCGGTACCACCATCGCACCCTGGATGCAGTTCTACCTCCAGTCTGCCGTGGTGGAGAAAACCATCCCCTTGAGAAGGTATCGCGCCCTCAAACTCGATGTCATCTTTGGCTGCGTCATCACGGATCTGGTGGCGTTCTTTATTGTGGTCTGTTGCGCAGCCACGCTGTTTGCTACTGGCCACCACCAGATCGCCGACGCGGCTGAAGCGGCCGTTGCCCTCAAACCCCTGGCAGGAAGATACGCTACCGTTCTTTTCGCTTTCGGTCTCTTCAATGCCTCCATCTTCGCTGCCTCCATCCTTCCTCTTTCCACCGCCTTCTTTGTCTGCGAAGGCCTGGGATTTGAGGCCGGCGTGGACAAGCGCTTCAATGAAGCTCCGGTGTTCTACTGGCTTTACACCGCGCTCATTGTCGTGGGTGCTGGCCTCATCTTGCTCCCGGGTGCCCCGTTGGTTCGTATTCTGGTGCTTTCGCAGGTCGCCAACGGTATCGTCCTGCCCTATTTGCTCATCTTCATGCTGCTCCTCGTTAACCGCAGCGATTTGATGGGAATCCACACAAACTCTCGCTCGTTTAACGTCGTTGCTTGGCTCACCTGCGTCTTGCTGATTGCCATGACGCTTGCTCTGGTCTATTTCACGTTGCGCCCGGGCGCCCCGTAAGCGGTTGCGGCCCGCTTTCCTTGTTATTCTTATAGGGATGTGCTAATTTTCATCGAGGTCGGAATGTACGCTCGTGAACTCCGCAACGGCACTCTTCAAACCGGGTAGCGCAGCAGCGCATCTCCTCAGCCGAATCAATCTCAATGCCCTGCCGAAGCACATCGCCATCATCATGGACGGCAATGGCCGCTGGGCGCGGCGGCGCGGTCTGCCGCGCGTCGCTGGCCACCGTGCCGGCATCCGCGCTACCCGTGAGGTGGTCGAGACTTGCAGCCGCTTGAACGTTTCCGTTCTCACTCTTTTTGCCTTTTCTATGGAAAACTGGAAACGCCCCAGGGCGGAAGTAAATTTCCTCATGCAGCTCTTGCGGACCTATATCCGCAAAGAGTTGCCCATGCTGGTGCAAAACAACGTCCGGCTCCAGTCCATTGGCCGCGCCCACCAGCTTCCTGGCCCGGTGCGCCAGGATCTTGAAAAAGCGATTCGGACCACCGAGCAAAACAGCGGCCTTTGTCTCAACGTTGCTCTCAATTATGGTGCCCGGGCCGAGCTCGTCGACGCCTTCCATTCCATTGTTCGTGCCATCAAGTGCAATGGCCTCGAAGAAAAATCCATTGATGAAGAGCTGATTTCGCGCCACCTTTACACCGCCGGAATGCCCGATCCTGACCTGCTCATCCGCACCAGCGGCGAACTGCGCGTCAGCAATTTCCTGCTTTGGCAAATTGCCTATTCCGAGATCTGGGTTACGCCAACCCTTTGGCCTGACTTCACCAAGCGAGAGTTGCTGGAAGCCATCCTTGACTACCAACGCCGCGATCGTCGTTACGGCGGCCTCTCTGACTCTGATTCGGCCGTCGGTCGTATTGCCTTGCATTCCGGCCTCTCCCGCGGTCGCCATTGAGCGAAAACGCCCTATAGCCATTCTGCCGGCTTCTATCGCCCCTCCCTTCGTGTTACCTTTCCTTCATGACTGGCCTCCGTATTGCCTCGGCTGCCGTCCTCATCCCGCTTGTTCTCGTCTTCGTGTTCCTGGTCCCCACGTGGCTTTTCGGGCTGGCCGTCGCGTTCGTCACTCTGCTGGCGTTGCGCGAATACTTCCAACTCGCTCGTCTCTCCGGTATGAGCACCCTGGACGGGCCCGGCTACTTCTTCGCATTGGTCTTGATCGCGTCGCAAGCCCTTCTGCCTTTTGGTACCGCCCTCTTCATTTCGGGCGCCGGAATGGCCCGGCAATCTCATGTTCGGCTGGAGACTGGCTTCTCTCCCGTCCTGGTCCTGTTAGCGTTTGTGGTCGGCGCCTCCGCGTGGGCGTTTGCCTTGCAAGTTCCGCTCGCGCAATTTCTCCCGGGCCTGGCGACCACTGGCCTTGGGCTTCTCTGGATTGGGCTGCCGCTATCCCTGCTAGTTTCTCTTCGAGCCGTCTCCCCGTATTTTGGGCCGCGGCTGCTCTTTTTTCTCTTGGCGGTGATTTGGGTGGGGGACTCCGCCGCCTATTTCGTGGGTCGAGCGGTGGGCCGCCATAAGCTCAGCCCGCGGATCAGCCCGGGCAAAACGGTCGAGGGAGCGGTCGCCAGTCTCCTCGGCTCGCTCCTCGTTGCCGCACTTCTTGCCCTTTGGCAGCATGCCATTCCCCTAGGCCTCTTGCTCGCTGCCGCCCTTCTGACAAACCTGGCAGCACAATTGTCCGATCTGATCGAATCTGCTTTCAAGCGAGGGGCTGGCGCCAAAGATTCCGGGCAGTTGATTCCGGGTCATGGCGGCGTTCTCGACCGCATAGACAGCCTTCTGCTGGCAATTCCGGTTCTGTGGTACTATTCGATGTTGGTCGTCAGTAAATATTTTTGATTATCCCGGTCCTCGATGAAGCGGCTCGCCATTCTCGGCTCTACCGGCTCGATTGGTCGGCAATGTCTTGAAGTGGTAGAGAGCATGCCCGGCCGGTTCGAGGTGGTAGGCCTTTCTGCTGGTGAGAACGTCGCTCTGATGAGCGAGCAGATTCGCCGGCACCGCCCGCGGTGCGTTGCTGTCGCCAGCGACCGGGCGGCCAATGCTCTTCGCGAGGGGCTCTTGGGAAATGGCAGCGGCACCTTGCCTGAGATTCTTTGCGGCGGAGAGGGCATCACTGCGGTTGCAACCTTGCCTGAAGTAGATTTGGTCGTTTCCTCAACCGTGGGCGTGGCCGCCTTGCCTGCCACCTACGAGGCGGTTCTTCGGGGCAAGAAGTTGGCCCTGGCTAACAAAGAAGTTCTGGTGGCTGCCGGCAAGCTCGTTACCAAAGCGGCTGTCCGGGCAGGAGCAGAAATTCTGCCGATCGATAGCGAACACAATGCTATTCACCAGTGCTTGCGGGCCGGCCAATCCTCCGAAGTCCGGCGGCTTGTCCTGACTGCTTCGGGTGGCCCCTTTCGGAAGGCTTCCCTCAGCCAGCTACAACACGCCACCCCGGAGCAAGCGCTCAATCATCCCAACTGGCGCATGGGACAGCGCATCACAATAGATTCTGCCACACTGATGAACAAGGGCCTGGAAATCATTGAAGCCCATTGGCTTTTCGGTTTCTCGCCGGATCAGATCGAGGTGGTCATTCACCCCCAGTCTAAGATTCATTCCATGGTGGAATTCGTGGATGGCTCGGTTGTGGCGCAGCTCGGCCCGGCGGACATGCGCTTGCCCATTCAATACGCCTTGACCTATCCCGAGCGCGTTCCGACCGCCGCCCTGCCCATCGATTGGGTGAAGGTGCGAAAGCTGGAATTCAGCCGCCCAAGCAACCGCAAGTTCCGCTGTTTGGGGCTGGCCCGAAAGGCCCTGGCGGCTGGGGGCATTCTCCCGGCTGCCATGAATGCAGCCGATGAAGTCGCCGTGCGCGCGTTTTTGGAGCGTCGGATTTCCTTTTTGGCGATTGCCGAGGTCATCGAGCGAGTGCTGGCCCGCATTCCTAACAGCGAGCCGGGCTCCGTGGATGACGTTCTTGTGGCGGATCGGGAGGCGCGTCGCCTGGCGAGCGAGGAAGTGGCTCGTTGCCAGGCCTAGGTGGTGCGATGGGAAATGTTTTGTCTTACGTAGCTGGGGTCTTCCTCGTTCTCGGGTTAATGATCCTGGTTCATGAGCTTGGCCACTTCCTCGCTGCTCGCATTTTCGGCGTTCGGGTGGATGTCTTCTCCTTTGGAATTGGCCCCCGGCTCTTTGGTTATCGCCGAGGGCCAACTGACTATCGCGTGAGTCTCCTGCCGCTCGGCGGCTACGTCAGGCTGGCCGGCTCGGACCCTTCCGAGGAACGCAGCGGCGCGCCGGAAGAGTACCTCTCGCGGCCGAGGTGGCGGCGAGCGATCATCGCCAGCGCTGGCCCTGTCATGAATGTCATGGCGGCGATTGTTCTCATGACCGGGGTATTTCACGCTGGTTTTCCCCGTCCGGCTTTTCTCGATCAGCCGGCCCGCATCGGGGCCGTAGACAAGGACTCCCCCGCAGCCAAGGCAGCTATCCAGCCGGGAGATTTGATCGTGCGCCTGGAGAATTGGCAGAACCCCCGATGGGAGAAGATAAACTTTGAGGTATTGAGCAGTGCCTGGCGACCACTCTCCATAACCATCCGACGTGGGGAGCAAGAACTGCAAACCAGTATCCAACCCGTCGCCCAGGGCAGGGAACAGATCGGCTACGCGGGCTGGCTGCCTTCGGAACCAGCAATCATTGGCAGCGTGGAACCGGGCAAGCCTGCTGACCGCGCCGGTCTCCGCCCGGGTGACGAGATCATCGCCCTCGATGGCGATCGAGTCTGGTCGCGTGATCTCTTGTCCCGGTTGCAACAGATCGGCGACCGGGAAACCACGCTGACCGTCCTTCGCGCGGGTCAGAATCTCGATTCTCGCGTTCGTCCTGCCTTCATGGAGCGAGGCGGCCAGAAGGTTTGGGCGATCGGTGTCAGCCTGCCCCAGCCGATAACCTTGAGGTCTCTCCCGCTGCACTTGGCGTTTGTTGAATCGTTGGACTGGAACTATCGCAACTGCGGGATGATCTTCGACGTCGTCATTAGGCTTTTTGAGCGGCGTTTGTCGCTCCGCGCACTGGGTGGCCCGATTGACATCACCCGCCAGTCGGGTGAAGCTGCCCAGCGTGGTTTGCTCGATCTCGTCTATTTCATGGCGCTCATCAGCTTGAATCTCGCCGTCCTGAATATCCTGCCGATCCCCATCCTCGACGGCGGCCACATCCTCGTGCTTGCCGTCGAGGGAACGATCCGCCGAGATTTGAGCCTTCGCTTGAAGGAGCGAATCGTGCAACTGGGTTTGGTCTTTCTCATCCTCATATTCGGCATCGTCATGTATAATGACATCCTCAAGCTCACACGCTAGGTTTGAAGGACTTTCATGAGGCATCCAGTACTCGCGCCCCGTCGCAAAACTCGTTCTGTCAAAGTGGGGAATTACGTTGTCGGCGGGGACGCCCCGGTGGTCGTTCAATCCATGACCAAGACGGACACCCGCGACGTCGAGGCTACTCTTCGTCAGATCGAACAGCTCGAACAGGTTGGCTGTGAGATCATCCGTCTGGCGGTGCCTGACGCCGAGGCCGCCGCTGCCCTCGCCGAGATTCGCAAGCGTACCAAGGCTACTTTGGTTGCCGACATCCATTTTCAATACCGTCTTGCCCTGGCCGCGCTCGACGCCGGCATTGACAAGCTTCGGTTGAATCCGGGCAACATCGGCGATGCCGAGAAAGTTCGCCAGGTGGTTCGCAAGGCTCAAACCTGCGGTGTGCCCATCCGCATCGGGGTGAACGCCGGTTCACTCGAGCGTCATCTCCTCGAAAAATACGGCTATCCCACGCCGGAAGCAATGGTGGAGAGCGCCCTCGAGCACGTTCGCATTCTCGAGGAGCTCGGCTTCCACGACACCATCATTTCCCTGAAAGCCTCCAGCGTGAATATGACCGTGGCTGCTTACCGGCTCTTGGCCGCGCAGGTGGATTACCCCTTCCACCTGGGCATCACCGAAGCCGGAACGGCCTTTTCCGGAACCATCAAGTCAGCCATCGGCCTGGGCATCCTCCTGGCCGAGGGCATTGGCGACACTATTCGCGTTTCGCTGGCTGCCGATTCCACGGAAGAAGTCCGCGTCGCCTATGACTTGCTCAAGGCCCTTGAAATCCGCGCCCGCGGCCCCATGATCATCGCTTGCCCCACCTGTGGCCGGCTGGAAGTTGACCTGTTTAAGATCGTCGGAGAGATCGAGCGCAGCGTGGCACACGTCAAAGAGCCCATCCAGGTTGCGGTGATGGGCTGCGCCGTGAACGGCCCGGGTGAAGCGCGCACCGCCCACCTGGGCGTTGCCTGCGGTCGTGGAAATGGCGTGATTTATCGCGACGGGAAAGCCATCCGGCGTGTGAGCGAAGAGGAAATCGTTCCCGAGTTGCTGAAGGAAATCGAGCGGTACGTCGCCGACTACGCCGCTGCCCTGGCCCCCGTAGCCGGGGACGACTAGAAGAGTAATCAAAGAGCCTCGCGGCAGACCCCATCCCGAGGCTTCGGGGTTCGTCGCTTAGTGGTGGTTTGGAGTACCTTCCCGCAGATTACCGCCGATGATCTCGCCGAAAAAAGCTCTCTGCCCGCTCGATATCCTTGAGGATTTGCGCCTTTAAGGCCTCAGGGGAAGGAAATTTTCTCTCATCGCGCAGCCGGGCATGGAAGCGGACCTCGATGTGGTCCACTCCAATCGTTTGCCTTTTTCCCAGCAGATGGGTTTCGATCTGCAATCCATCCCCGCCAAAGGTGGGCCGATAGCCGACATTGGTCAAAGAAGGTCTCGGCGAGCGCCGGCCAGCGAGTAACGTCTCCGTCACGTACACACCCCGCGCCGGCAGCAACTCCTGATCCGCAGTCAGGTTCAATGTGGGCACCGTAAGTTTGCGCCCGACTCCGTGACCGGGATTGACCGTGCCCGTTAGCGCAAAGGGCCGGCCGAGCAGCCGCGCCGCCGGCGCCACCTCGCCCGCCTGAATCAATCCTCGAATGCGCGTCGAGGAGACAATTTCGCCTCGCACTTCGACCGGGGACACCACTTCCAGTCGAAATCCAAAACGAGCTGACATCTCTTCTAACGTGGCGACACCCCCCGCTTGGCCATGGCCGAACCGGAAATTGGCTCCGACGTAGATCTCGCGGCTCGAAAGCGATCCGCACAGCACCCGGCGAACAAAATCCTCCGGGGAAAGCAAGGAAAGTTCCCGCGTAAAAGCCAGAACAATCAAAACACGAATTCCAGCTTCGGCCAGCAAAGCTTGCTTTTGGAAAGCAGTCAGAATCAGCCGCGGCGACTGTTCCGCCCGCAGGATGCGGCTGGGATGAGGATCAAAGGTAATCGCCACCGGCGTGCCCCGCAACCGCCGCGCCCGAGCAACCACCTCCCGGATAATCTTTTGGTGGCCGAGATGTACACCATCAAAATTGCCGATGGTGACCACCGGCGCCGGCCAGTTGCTGTCCCATTGCTCCAGGCTGTGGAGGACACGCAGGCCCGCCATCACGCTTCCGTCTCCAACTCGAGGGTATCAAACGCCATCCGTACGTGGCCCGGCAGCCGGGCGTTGGTGGCTTGGTGCGGCAGGTCATGGCAGATATGAGTGAAATACGCCCGCTTTGGCTGGATCTTGCTGACCAACCCCAGCGAGTTTTCCACGGTCGAGTGCGTTGGATGCGGCACGTCCCGCAGCGCATCCAAAATCAAAATATCCAGATCCTCCAAGAGGGAGAACGATTCTGCCGGAATCTCGCTGAAATCGGTCAGGTACGCCATCCTCCCGGCGCGAAACCCCAGCACCGCCATGTTTCCGTGCCACAGTGGCACCGGCTTGAATTCTACGCCGAAAAGGTTCAGCGGACCGCTGATTTCCCGCATCTGCACGCTCGGTAGCGTGCTCGCCGTCGGCTCGGGCGAGAGAACGTACGAGAAGACCCGGCGAAGAATGTCGAGCGTAGCTCGGTCGGCGTAGAGAGGAATTTCTTCGCCTTGCTTGATGTTGAATGGACGCACGTCATCCATCCCCAGAATATGGTCGGCATGGCCATGGGTGTAGAGCACGGCGTCCAGCCGATCCAGGCCGGCTCGCAACGCCTGAAACCGAAAGTCAGGGGAGGTGTCAATGACAACCGCGCGGCCGTCATAGCGCACCAGCAGAGAAGGCCGGGTGCGTTGATCCCGCGGATCCGCTGACTGGCAAACTCCACAGTGGCAACCGATCGTCGGTACGCCCATGGAGGTGCCGGAGCCCAGGATGGTGAGACGTAGGCGAGGCATGGCTAGTGCCGTTTCAACGATCTGAGCCCGAACTCAAGACGGTTCCGCATGCAACCTTGTTTCCCCCTCCAGCCGGCAGAATGTTTTGGAACGGCGCTAGCTTTGGGTCTTGCCTCGTTCTCTCACTGCCTGCGCGGTCGCCTGCGCCACATTCAGGTAGGCCAACTTCAATTCCGCTTTCACCTCCCCCAGCATCGTCGCCTCATCCTGGGTCAGGTTGCCGCTGGTCTTTTCCGCCAGCACTTCCAACAGGTCAATCACGTGCCGGGCTCCTTCAAGATCCACAATCGCGTGGCCGGTTTCCGGATCGGCAAAGGCCCCCAGGAGCGCCAGGGCTGAACGGTAGAAGGAACCGACCAGCGCAGAAAAATCTGCCGCTGAACTCGTCCCGGGCGGCGATTCGAACTCCAAGGATGCTTTTGGAGCAGTCCCCTTGGGAACCTCTTGCCGGGGCGGAGTTGACGCCGGCCTGGCCTCGGGTTTCGCTTCGCCAGTTGTTGACTCTGCTCCCCTGGCCGCTTCTTCTTCCAAGATGTCCTTGCGTCGTTCACCCTCCGAGGTGAAGTGGCGGCGGTCAACAACCTTGAACCTTTCCTCTTTCGGTTTGGGTTGGTCGGCCATCGCTAACCTACCTTTCCTGTCGCAGGCATCGCAGCCGAATTGCCGGTTGCCGCCCATTCCTGGTATATGGCAAGGTCCAGGTCGGCAAAGATGGAGTCTGTCGCCTCGATCTCAGCCAGCCGCTCGCTCGCTGCGCCCGAGAGCTGCTTGCACTCCCGGTATCCGGCAAGCATGTTGAAAATCTCCAGGAACCAATCGCGGTGTGTCCGGAAGCGCTTCTCGGCGTAGTCCCGGGCGCTGCCGGTCGAAATCAAGAATTGCCAGTCGGACGATTCCAGCAGCAAGAGCTCTCGGCAAAGCTGTTGCAGGAGGCGACGCTCCGTCGGATCAACTTTGCCCACCCCGGAACTGATCAATTCCAGCAGCGCTGCCTCGGCCGGATAGATATCTCGCCACGTCCATTCCGTGTCCGCGTTCCACCACATCTCATGCCCCCCGCCTCTGCCCCAGGAACCCTCTGGCAAGTCAATCCGCGCGTCAGGTGGATAGAGGTCGAAATAGCCCCCCAGCGAGATCGTCTCGATCTCGGATTGCAGCGCCAGTTCCTCCAGAACGTGTTCTAAGAACTCCGGTCCCTCAAACCACCAATGGCCGAACAGCTCGGCATCAAAGGCGGCCACCAAAATTCCCGGCCGGCCCGTGCGCGCCCACTCCGCTCGGAGGATATTTTGCGTTAGCGAGACAAAATGGCGGGCGTGATCCCTGGTTCTCTCCACCGCTCGTGTCCGCGAGTAGGGTTGTTTTCCGCCGAGGTCGATCTTGGGATGAGTCACCTGCCAGTAACGCAGCCCCGTTGGCCAGCGTTTCTTGTGGAAGTCCAAATAGTTGGCGTCCCCGGGATAGCCGTGTTCGCCGCTCCATACCTGGACCCCCGTCTGCGGATCACGCACAAACACTGCTACCTGGGCGGCAGCCCGCCGCGGCGGGCCGACAAAGTAGGGCCGGTAAGGGCTTCTTTCCGGCGGGCGATCAAAACGAGGCGGTTGCGCCAGCTTCTCGTAGGGGGAGAACTGGACCGTCCGATCCAGCAAGTGTGTATCGCAGACAAAATACTGGAGGCCGTTGGCGGCCAGGATCTCCTCCACACCGGCCCGCGCTCGTTTCAATAGGGGCGGCGCTTCCCCATGAGGCGGTTCCCACCTCCCCGCCGGCCGATAGCCGCATTCCGGCAGCCAAATACCGCGCGGCTTCCGCCCAAACATTTTTTGATGCGTCGCGACCGCCAACCGTACCTGGGCGTTGATGGATGCGTCGGTGCCGAGAAGCGGCACATAGCCATGCGTGGCGGCGCAGGTCATCAGCTCAAGCTGCCCGCCTTCGGCAAGACGGCTGAAAGCGGCCACCAGGTTCGAACCGAAGCCTTCGACGAACCGCCGCTCCACGTCCCGGTAGTGAAGCTCCCACTGACGTGCCTGCTCCAGGCATTCCCCTTCGCCGAGAGCGAGAAATTCGTTCTGATCGCGCCGCGCCGCAGCCGCTTTCACCTCCAGGTATTGCGGAAAGCTTTCGAGGAAGGTCGGGTGGAGAAGTTGTTCCAGCAGGACCGGCGTGAGGTTGATCGAAAAGCGCGCCTTGAGGCCCCGGCGATCGGCGGCCTCGATCATCCCCAGAAGGGGCACGTAGGTTTCCGCCGCTGCCTCGTGCAGCCAGTCCAGCCCGTGCGGCCATACTCCGTGGTGGATCAAATAGGGCAGGTGGGAGTGCAAAACAATACTGATGTAGCCCTTCGCCATCGCTGATTTTTGAGTCGCATCCACCAAACTTTTTTCAGTCTACCATCCCGCCGTAAATCAAACAAGCGAACCTCAACCCCGGGGAGAATTGGCGTATAATAAACGTTTTTGAAACCCTGCTCCTTGTTCCATGTTTGGCTGGACATGGCTTTGAGCCTGAGAGACGGCGCATGCCCGAGGTCGCAACCGAAATCGTTCCTCGCAACTTGGTTCTCGATCTTCACCGCAAGATGCTGACCGTGCACTATATCGAAGAGCGGCTGAAGATTTTCGCCAAGCACGGAAAGTGCTCCTTCCAGGCTTCGACCCGCGGCCACGAAAAGCTGCAGATTGGCATGACCCTCCTGCTCCGCCCTGGATATGATTGGTTCTTTACCTACTATCGCGAGAAAGCCATTGCGCTGGGCTTGGGAATGTCCATCGGCGATATCTTCCTCGCGATGTTGAGCCGCGAAGGCGATCCAAGCTCGAACGGCCGGAATATGCCGGAACATTTTTCTTCGCAAGCATTGCGTCTGGTTGCCCAGACGGCTTGCACCGGCACCCAATATCTGCCCGCGGTCGGCATGGCCAAGGCCGTCAAAAGAGACGGCTCCGACGCCGTTGTTTACGTCTCCTCCGGGGAAGGTGCCACCAGCGAAGGTGAGTTCTTTGAAGCTTTGAACTGGGCTGCCCGGGAAAAGTTGCCTGTGCTCTTTGTGGTGCAGAACAACGGCTATGCCATCAGCGTTCCCCAGGCCCGGCAGACGATTGCTGAGATTCATCGCATCGCCCGCGGTTTCGGCATGCCCACCTTTGACCTCGACGGCACCTGGTTTGAGCCCATGTACCAGACCCTGCCGCCGGTCATCGACCGCATTCGCGCCGGCCACGGCCCCGCTCTTTTGGAAGGCCAGGTGGTGCGTCTCGACCCGCATTCTTCCTCCGACGACCAGAAGAAATATCGCACCGAGCAAGAACTCTTGGGACTTCGCGAGCGCGACCCGATCTTCCAGACGGAAGCCTATCTCGTCAAGCGCAGGATTTTGACGCCGGAACAGATCGCCGAGATTCGGGAGCAAGTCGAAGCGGAAGTCAATCGCGCTGCCGGCGAGGCCGATGCCGCCCCGGCGCCGGACTCTTCGACTGTCTTGGCCCATATTTACTCAACTGACCCGCCTTTCTTCGATGAGCATCCCCCGGCCTATCTCTCCGACCGGCTCGTCACCATGGTGGACGCTTTGAACCATGGGTTGCAGGAAGAACTGGCCCGAGACCCGAAGATCGTCATGTGGGGCGAAGACATCGCCGACCCCAAGGGCGGCGTCTTTGGCGTCACCCGCGGATTGAGCACCGCTTTCCCCAACCATGTGGAAAACTCGCCCCTCGCCGAAGCCAGCATCGTCGGCGTGGCTCAGGGAATGGCCATGGGTGGCTATAAGCCGATTGTCGAAATCCAGTTCAGCGATTATTCTTGGCCTGCCTTCATGCAAATGCGCAATGAGATCGCCACCGTGCGCTGGCGCAGCCAGGGGGCCTGGTCCACTCCGATGGTCGTGCGCATGACCGTCGGCGGTTACATCAAGGGTGGTCCCTTTCACTCCACCACTGTCGAGGCCGCCTACTCTCATATTCCCGGCTGGTACGTTGTCTATCCCTCCTGTGCCGAGGACGCCAAGGGCCTCCTCAAGACCGCCGCTCGCTGCCAGGACCCCGTCATTTTTCTGGAACACAAGGGCCTCTATCGCCGCATTCAGGCCAAGACCCCAGAGCCGGACGCGAGCTACACCATTCCCTTTGGCAAAGGCAAGATCCGCCGTGAGGGTTCTGACCTCACCATCGTCACCTGGGGAAGTACCGTCTATCTTGCCCTCGATTTGGCTCGCCAGTTGGAAGCCGAGGGAAAATCCCTCGAGGTCATAGACCTGCGCACCCTTGTCCCCATGGATGATGACCTGGTCTTCTCCAGCATTCGCAAGACCAATCGCGTCCTGGTTGCCCACGAAGATTCTCTAACCATGGGGTTCGGCGCCGAGGTCGCCGCGCGCATTGCCGAGCACGCCTTCGCCGATCTGGATGCTCCGGTCATGCGGGTGGGCGCCAAAGATTCCTTCGTCCCCGCAGCCCCGAATCTCGAGGCGGCTGTGCTCCCTTCGCTCGATGATTTAAGATCGGCTGTTGAGAAACTTCTGGCTTACTGAAACGCCCCTCTCGCGCCGGAGGGTTCCTGAATCCCCGGGGAGGGCCCGCACTGCGATGGAACAACGAACTTTCGAAGACCTGGTCGCTCTTATGGCCCGGCTCCGTTCCCCCGACGGGTGCCCCTGGGACCGCGAGCAAACCTACGATTCTCTCAAGAGCTACGTCATCGAAGAGGCCTATGAGGTGGTGGACGCTGTCGAGGGCCGCGATTTTGACAAGCTGCCCCGGGAGCTCGGTGATCTCCTCCTTCAAGTCGTCTTCTACGCTCAGATGGCCAGCGAAGAAGGCAAGTTCGATGTCCACGATGTCATCCGCCATCTCTCGGACAAACTCATCCGCCGCCACCCCCACGTCTTCGGAGACCTTCGTGTGGCTGGCTCCGACGAAGTCCTGAAAAACTGGGAAAGGCTCAAAGCTGAAGAGCGAGCCTCGGCTCACGCCGAGGCCGCCCCGGAAGGAGCGCCGTCTTTGCTCCGGGACATTCCCAAGGCCCTTCCCGCATTGCTCGAAGCCTACCAGATGACTCGCCGGGCCAGCCGCGTCGGCTTCGATTGGAAGACCATTGACGAGTTGCTCGGCAAGCTCCGGGAGGAGGTCAAGGAATTGCGCGATGCCTTGGCCAAAAAGGAGCGCGCTAAGATCGAAGAGGAATCCGGCGACCTGCTTTTCGTCGCCGTCAACCTTGCCCGATTCCTGGAGCTCGATCCGGAAGTGGCCCTGCGACGCGCAAATCGCAAGTTCCGGGAACGCTTTGAAGCTGTCGAAAAGCGCCTCGCCGAACAAGGCAAGGTCCCCGACCCTGCTCACCGTGACGAGATGGAGCACTATTGGAACAAGGCCAAGGAGAAGGCGTCGGATTGAAAGGCATCGAGATGTCTTTCCTCACAATCTCGTTTGTCATCGTGAGCCCCGACTTTGTCGGGGCCAGGAATCTCAGTCGCCATGGATTGCTGGCACCTTTCCCGACCCCTTATGCGGATTAACAGCCTCACCCTCCGTGAACTGCGCGTGCCTTTGCTCTCCTTTTTTGAGACCAGCTTTGGACGCACCACCCAACGCCGCATCTTCCTGGTAGAAGCCGATGTCAATGGCGTGCCTGGCTGGGCCGAGGTCACCGCCGGCGAGAATCCATTCTATAACCCGGAAACCATAGATACCTCCTGGCTGGTCATCGAACAATTCGCCTGGCCCGCCGTCAAGGGTAGGGAATTCTCCGCGGCTGCCGAAGTCGCCGCCTCCCTCGCGCACATTCGGGGACACCGCATGGCCCGCGCCGCCATCGAAAACGCTTGCTGGGACGCCGAGGCGAAAGGGAAGGGAATTCCCCTCTGGAAACTGATCGGTGGCACCCGCAGCGCTATCCCCTGCGGCGTCTCCATCGGCATTCAGGACACCATCGAGATCCTCCTTGCCAAGATCGAAGAAGAACTCTCCGCTGGTTATCAGCGCATGAAAATCAAGATCAAACCGGGCTGGGACGTCCAAACCGTTGCCCTGGTCCGTGAGCGCTTCCCCCACATCAAGCTGATGGTGGACGCTAACGCCGCCTACCAACTCTCCGACGCCGAACACATCAAGCGCTTGGATGATTACTTCCTGATGATGATCGAGCAGCCTCTCGCCTGGGACGACATTTACGACCACGCCCGGCTTCAGAAGCAGCTCCAGACCCCCATCTGCCTCGACGAATCCATTGAAAACGTCGGCCACGCTCGGGCGGCTATCGAGTTGGGCGCCTGTCAAATCATCAACATCAAACTGGGCCGCGTCGGCGGCTTCACTTCGGCGCGGGCCATCCACGATCTCTGTCAGGAGCGCGGCATTCCCGTCTGGTGTGGCGGCATGCTCGAATCGGGCATCGGCCGGGCCCATAACATCGCTCTGGCTACCCTGCCCAATTTTCGGCTCCCCGGCGACACCAGCGCCAGCAGACGCTATTGGGCCGAGGACGTGATCGATCCTGAGGTCGAGGTCACCCCGCAAGGCGTCATTCTCGTGCCCATCGGGCCGGGCATCGGCTTCCAGCCCCGGCTGGATCGCATCGAGAAACTTACGGTTCGGAAGGAAGTCCTGCGTTGACCACACCCGCCCGCCTCAGAATCCCCGCCTCCCGGACCAAACTCATTCTGCTTCTGGCGTTGATGGTGCTCATTTGGTCCGCCAACTTCATCATCGCCAAGGTCGCCCTTCGTCATTTCCCTCCATTTACCTTGGCCGTCTTCCGCACCACTTTGGCAACCGCCTTCGTCCTTCTCTTCTTCTTGCCGGTGGCCCGCCGCCAACCTCGCTTCCGCCGTTCGGATTGGCGCAAGTTCATTGAACTCGGGATCTATGGCGTCGTTTTCAACCAAACCTTCTTCGTCTTGGGCTTGAGCCATACCAGCGTCGCCCACTCTTCACTCATCATTTCGCTCTCGCCCGTCTTGGTCTTGATCATCGCCCGCCTCCGTGGCCTCGAGGAGTTCACTGGTGCCAAAGTGGTTGGCGTAGCCATGTCCTTTATTGGGGTGGCTATCCTCAGCTCGGAGCACGGCGTCTCTCTCCACAGCCCAACCCTCATGGGTGATCTACTCACTCTGAGCGGCTCGGCCGCCTTCGCCTATTACACCGTTGCCGGGAAAGAAGTCGCCGACCGATATAGCTCGTTGGCCATGAACACCTATTGCTACCTTGTTGCTGCCACCCTCATCCTGCCCTTTACCCTCTGGCAGGGGCTCCAACTCGACTGGGGTGCGGTCGGCACCACAGGCTGGCTCAGTCTTATCTATATGGCGCTCTTTTCTTCGGCCGTAGCCTATCTCATCTATTACTGGGCCTTGCGGCGGATCTCGGCGACCCGCGCCGCTACCCTTAGCTACCTCCAGCCCGTCTTGGCTACCTTGCTGGGGGTGCTTTTCCTTGCCGAGCACCTCGCCCCCCGGCTGCTCGTCGGAGGGGCGATCGTATTGGTGGGTGTGTACCTCGCCGAGCGCTGAAAATCATTAGCTATGCAAAAGATACTATATTATCTATAAGAAATGAAGCCTGCACAACCGCCCGCGTTGACCCTCTGCCGGGCATGTGCTAGCTTCCGCATCTTGCTAAGGTGAGCAAGGTCCCGAATAAACAGTCAGAACGAGGGTCATTCCTTCAATCAACAGATGCTATGACCGGCGATCCTTCCAAGCGGCGCATTGCGGTTATCCCCGGAGACGGCATCGGCGTGGACGTCACGCGAGAAGCGGTCAAGGTTCTCGAAGCGGTGTCGCGTGTTGGCGGCAAGAAACTCGAGCTGGTTCATTTTGATTGGGGAGCGGAGCGTTATCTTCGCGACGGCGTCAGCCTCCCCACCGGCGCCCTTGAGACACTGCGCCGGGAATGTGATGCCATCCTTGTCGGCGCCCTCGGCGACCCGCGCATCCCTTCCATGAAGCACGCCGCTGATATCCTCCTCGGAATGCGTTTCCAGCTCGATCTCTACGTCAATTTTCGCCCGGTCAAACTCCTCGACAAACGCCTGACGCCCTTGGCTGGCCGCGACGAGAGCGACATTGACTTCGTTGTTTTCCGTGAAAACACCGAGGGGCTCTACGTGGGTATGGGCGGAAATTTCAAGAAGGGCACCGCCGATGAGGTGGCCATCCAGGAAGATGTCAATACCCGCAAGGGGGTCGAGCGCATCCTGCGCTACGCTTTTGAATACGCCCGGCGAAAGGGCAACCGGCGACTCTGCATGTCCGATAAGGCCAATGTCCTCACTTACGGGCATGATCTCTGGCAACGGATCTTTGCCCTGCTGCAAAAGGAATATCCCGACGTTCCTTCAAACCACCTCTATGTCGACGCGCTGACCATGCAGATCGTGCGCAATCCCGCTCAGTTTGATGTCATCGTCACTTGCAACATGTTCGGTGACATCATCACTGACCTCGGTGCCGCCATCGCCGGCGGCCTGGGCCTGGCCCCCTCCGGAAACATCAACCCCGAAGGCATTTCGATGTTTGAGCCTGTCCACGGCTCTGCGCCCAAATACGCTGGCTCGAATACCGCTGATCCGCTGGGTTCCATCCTTACTGCCGCTTTGATGCTCGACCACATCGGTTGGGCAGCGGAAGCGCGCGCCATAGAGAGCGCCGTTCAGGACTCAATCCGGCAAAACCAAACCACGCGCGATCTGGGCGGGAGTCTCGGTACCAGTGAGGTGGGCGACTGGATTTCGAACGCCATATCTCGTATGACCATCCGCGCCTAAGAAACGGCTCTGGACCGCTGAGGCACCAGCAGCCGGATCAGCAGCAACCCCGCCACGAAGCCACCTATGTGCGCCCACCATGCCGTTCCACCCGCCACCGGCACTGCCAGTGATGCCCAACCGCTCAGAAGTTGAATCACAAACCAGTAGCCGATCATGATCACCGCCGGCATTCGCACCGTCCATAGGAAGAAGAACGGCACCAAGGTGAGCACCCGCGACCCAGGGAAGAGAACAAAGTAGGCCCCCAAAATTCCTGCGATCGCTCCACTTGCTCCAACCGTGGGGACAGTGGATCGCAAGTTCAGGATCACATGCACCAGCGCCGCGGCAATCCCGCTCATCAAGTAAAACATTAAGTATCGCACCGATCCCAGCCGGTCCTCTACGTTGTCACCAAATATCCAGAGAAACCACATGTTGCCGATCAGGTGCATCCACCCGCCGTGCAAGAACATGCTCGTGAAAAGAGGAAGAATCGCCTCCGCAGCCGAAACCGTTGGATCGAATGGCGCCGCCACCATCCGCCACGGCACCACCCCAAACTCGAACGCCAGTCGCTGCAAACCCCGCGTCGGCAGACTCATCTCGTACAGAAAGACCACCACGTTCGCCACAATCATCAATACCGTGACCACCGGGAAGCGGTACCGTGGCGCGCTGTCACTCAACGGAATCATTCGAGCTTCCTCATCCTAGTCCCTGCCCCCGCGCCCTCAGCCCCGCTGCCTCAATAGCCAGTCCGGCCATTTTACGCCCCTCCATCGCCCTGCTCGCATCAGTTCTTCCACCGCCTCTTTGGATGCGATGCCGCCCCGAGCGCCTCGAGCGGTGCAATTGAGAGCCGCCGCCGCTGAGGCAAACTCGACTGCCCTTTCTGCCGACCAGCCTTGCACCAGGGCATAGGCGAATCCCCCGTGAAATACGTCACCGGCGCCGGTCGTGTCGGCGCACTCGACTTCAAAAGCCGGGCAGTACCAGAAGCGCCGACCGTCGTAACCCACAGCGCCGTCCGCCCCGAGAGTGCATGCGGTAAAGCGTTGCTCATAGGTTTCCTGTATTTTGCGCAACGCCCCCAGCGGATCAGCAATCCCGGTCAGCCTGGAGGGGAAACTGGAAGAGCTGACCAGATAGTCGACGCGCTCCAGAAGCGCCTCCACTTTCGGATAAAGGTTGTCAACATCCGCCGTCACGGGGATTCCTTGTTCGCGCGCCCATCCCGCTGCCCGGGCCGCCGCCTCCGTGTCGTGGCCGTCCACGTGTACCAGCCGCCCGGAGCAAATTACTTCCCGCGAAAGCTCGTCGGGAGGAATCTCCAACCTCGGATCTCGCCGCCAGAGTATGGTTCGCTCACCCGATCTGCCGTCCACGACGATGTAGGCGCTTTGCGATGGGCAGCCCGGAACCACCCTGAGCTCGGAGATCTCAACGCCCGCTTCGAGCAGGCTCGTCCTCTGCAGCCGGCCTAACTCGTCGTCGCCGATGCGACCCACGTAGCGCGTCCTCAACCCCCACCGTTGGCAGGCAACCAAGGCGGTGGCCACTTGGCCCCCGGGAAAAACTTCGGCGCGTTCAAATTCGATCTTCGAGCTGAATGCGGGATAATGCGGCACCTCGATGATCACGTCCATGGCATTGAGCCCGATGCCGACAATGTCCCACGCGGTGGCTGCTCTCATCCCGCTGCACTCTAACGAAAAAGAACCCTTCTTGCCATACGAAAGGAGGAGCGGGGGGCGTCTGATAATTTTTCTCGCGCCCCTCGGACTGGTTAACATAATCTTGCTTAGGTTGCATTTGCTTCCTGAAAGTTCATGTGATAAGTAGAAACGTTGTGCTGGCGGCTGTCGCCCATGTCGACGCGCCGACTTCCTTCATGTCGCTCCAAGAAGCAGAGGTGATTGTGCTCCGAACCTACCCCCTCGGCGAGGCGGACCGCATTGCCGTGCTCTTCTCGCGTGGCTTCGGCAAGCTCCGCGGCGTGGCGCGCGGCGCCCGCCGCCCCAAGAGTCGCTTTGGTTCGACGCTCGAACCGCTCTCTCGTTCCCGTGTCTGGTTCTACGAGCGCGAGACGCGAGAGCTGGTGCGGCTGAGCCAGGCCGAGCTCATTGAATCCTTCGTCGAGCTACAAAACGACTACTCCCTGAACCTCGCCCTTTCCTACCTTGCCGAGGTCTCTGACGCTCTGCTCCCCGACCGCGAGGTGTCCGACCCTGAATACCGCTTGCTGTTGATGGTCCTTGCTGCCATGAAACAGACGCGCCAGCCTTGGTTGCCGCTCACCTACTTCCGCCTCTGGATGACACGCCTGGCCGGTTGGCTTCCCAACTTCGACCTGTGCGGCCGCTGTCGAGCCTCGCTTCGCTCTTCGCCAGCCTTTGCCCACCCCGTTCGGGGAAAGATCGCCTGCATCAGGTGCCGCGTGCCCGGAATGCGTTCCCTGCGGGCCCTCTCCCTTGATCGGGCGCGCGAGATGCTGGGCCATCCGCTGGCCAAGCTCGACTGGCGCGGTTGGACGCGTACCACTAGCTCCGACCTCGACGCTTTCCTCGACGATGTCATTGAACACCACATCGAGCGCAAGCTTCGCACCCGCGCCCTGATAAGTGCCTTGGAGAATTCTTGAGACCCACCCCCTCAAAGTCCGCCAGGCCTCGCACGAACCGTGCCCGCGTCTTGCCCCCCAAAAACTTTCAAGATCTCATTCTTGCTCTTTCTCGCTATTGGGCCGAGCGCAACTGCGTACTCCAGCAACCCTACGATGTCGAGGTGGGCGCGGGCACCATGCATCCGGAGACCTTCCTTCGCGTCCTTGGCCCCTGGCCGTATCGCGTTGCCTACGTCCAGCCCTCTCGTCGTCCGACCGACGGGCGCTACGGCGAGAATCCCCATCGCCTCTACAAGCACATGCAACTTCAAGTAATACTTAAACCTCCCCCGTCCGAGATTCAGGATGTCTATTTGGAAAGTCTCGCCTCCCTCGGCATCGATTTCCGCCAGCATGATCTCCGCTTCGAGGAAGACAACTGGGAATCGCCCACGCTCGGCGCCTGGGGAATCGGATGGCAGGTGATGCTGGACGGTTTGGAGATCACGCAATTCACCTACTTCCAGCAGTGCGGGGGAATGGATCTCAATCCCGTTTCGGTCGAATTGACTTACGGCCTCGAGCGCATTGCCGCTTTTTTCCAGGGTGTAGATAGCGTGTACGATTTGCGCTGGAGCGATCAAGTGTCCTACGGGGAGGTGCGCCAGGCCGAAGAGCTCCACTTTTCTCTCTACAGCTTCGAAGCGGCCGATACCGACGCCGCGCGGAAGATGTTTGAGCTGGCCGAGGGCGAGGCCAAACGGTTGCTCGAGGGGTTCCCGGCGGAGCCCGGCGCCCGGCAACGCTTCCCGCTGCTGGCCGCTTACGACCTTTGCCTCAAGTGCTCGCATCTCTTCAATCTGCTCGATGCCCGGCGTGCCATTTCCACTACCGAGCGCGCCGCGCTGATCGGCCGCGTTCGAGATATCGCCTGCCGGGTGGCCCGTTTTTACCTCGTGCAGCAAGCTGCTCAACAACCCGTCCAGCAACCGGTGCTGCCAAAAGAGCAGCAAAAGGTCGGCGCGCCGACAACCGCCCGCCCTTCTCCCGAGGTGGCCGGATGAAGCGACCAGCCCCTGCTTCCCGCCGCTATGGCGACTTTCTCCTCGAAATTGGTTGTGAGGAGATCCCCGCGCGCATGCTTCCCCGCGCCGTGGCGAGCTTCAGGGAACTCTTGCAAGAAGCCCTCTCTGCCCACGGTTTGCTCGATTCCGCGCCGGTCGAGCTCTTTGCCACGCCTCGCCGGCTCGCCGCCCGTTGCCGCCATCTCGCCCTTCGTGAGCCCGACCGCCGGGAAGAGCTCATCGGCCCGCCCCGCCATCTCGCCTTCGATGCCCGCGGCAAGCCAACCCGCGCGGCAGAAAGTTTCTCCGCCAAACATGGCTTCCCGGTCGCAAACCTGCAAGTGGTCGAGACCCCCAAGGGTGAGTACATCGCCGCCGTCCGCCTCGCTCCAGGCCAACCGGCGGCTCGCGTCCTTGCCGAAATCCTCCCTGCTTTGATTGCCAGAATTGACTTTCCCCGGTCGATGGTCTGGGCTGAGCAATCCGGTCCACGCTTCATTCGGCCCGTCCGCTGGCTCCTGGCGCTCCTCGATGGAAGACCCCTGCTCTTTTCTTTCGGCAATGTTCCTGCCGGTGCCGTTACCTTCGGCCATCGCTTCCTTGCCTCCTCGCCCATCCAGGTAAAGAGTTCGGATGAGTTCCTGACTCGGTTGCGCCGGAGCTTTGTCCTTATCGACCCCGGCGAACGACAAGCGCGCATCGAAGAGAGACTTCAAGGGTTACTTGAAGCTCGTGGTCTCCGGTTGCGCCCTGATGCCGCCTTGCTCGAAGAGATCCTCTACCTCAACGAGTTTCCTACGCCGATTCTCGGAAATTTTGACCCCAAGTTTCTTGCTTTACCGGAAGAGATCCTGATCACCGTGATGCGAGATCACCAAAAGTACTTTGCCGTGACCGATCGCCGTGGCCGCCTGGCCCCTCACTTCGTGGCTGTGATTAACCTCGACCGCGATCGCGGCCGGATCGCCAAAAATCACGAGCGTGTCCTGCGCGCGCGTTTTGACGACGCCGGCTTCTTCTGGCAATCGGACCAGCGGCCAACCCTGGCCGCGCGGGTGGCCATTCTTGACCACATGACATTCGAGTCGCGGCTTGGCAGCTATGGCGACAAGATGCATCGCATGCGGGGACTGGCGCGCTGGATGGGCCACACCCTGCTTGCCGCCGGACATCCCTCCGTCTCGCTTGAAGCTATCGATCGCGCTGCCTTGCTCGCCAAGTGTGACTTGACTACGCAAATGGTCGGGGAATTCCCTGAACTCCAAGGGCAGGTGGGAGGACTTTACGCCCGAGCGCAGGGCGAATCTGAAGAGGTCGCCTTGGCCATCGACGACCACTATCTACCCGCCAGTCCTGACGACCCTTGCCCTCGCACGCTGACCGGAGCAATCGTTTCCTTGGCCGACAAAATGGACACGGTGGTGGGCCTTTTCGGCGCCGGGCTGGAGCCCACGGGCTCAAGCGACCCATTTGCTCTCCGCCGCCAGGCGCAGGCGTCCTTGAGGGTGCTGCTCGACAAGAGGCTGCACCTCGCCCTGCCTGAGCTGAGCGCCTTTGCGTTGAGCCAACTGGAAGCGCAGGGATCGCTCCCTCGCCCGCAAGAAGAAGCCCTCGTGGCCGTCCTCAAGTTCTTCGAAGAACGGGCGCGCTACATCTTTCGCGACGTTCGTGGGTTCGCCTACGATGAAGTCAACGCCGTCCTTCGGGCTGGTCTCGCAGACGTGGTGGACGCCGATGCTCGTCTGGAGGCGTTGCGTGACATTCGCCCGACCGAAGACTTTGAGCCCCTGGCGGTCGCCTTCAAACGCATCCGGAACATCCTGGACAAGGCAGAGTCGGCCGAGAATTGGCAGTTGCCGGAGATCAACCGCGAGTGGCTCAGCGAGACGGCGGAGAGGGAACTCTATACAGCGTTCCTGAGACTGCGCGATCGGGTCGTGCCCCTCAAGCAGTCTAGGCGCTACCGCCAGGCGCTCGAACTGATCGCCAGCCTGCGGCCGGCGGTGGATCGCTTTTTTGACACGGTGCTTGTTATGTCGCCGGATGCAAATCTTCAAAAGAATCGGCTCACCCTGCTGGCTGCGCTGCTGCGCGAGTTTTCGACGATAGCCGATTTTTCCGAAATCGTTCCAGCCACCAAAGAGCCGGCGGCAACCAGATGAAGTTTTACTTTAAGTATTGAACGGGCCAGGAGGCCAGCATGGAAGGCTTCATCTATTTCTTCGCGGAAGGCAAAGCCGAAGGCAATGGCGAAATGAAGGACCTGTTGGGCGGCAAAGGCGCCGGCATCGCTGAGATGACCAACGCCGGCCTGCCCGTGCCGCCGGGCTTCACCATCGCTACGTCGGCGTGCCGACATTACATCGAACACGGCGCCCGGATCCCAAGCGGCCTCGAGCAAGAGATAGCGCAAGCCGTTGCCCGCCTGGAGCGTGTCCAGGGTCAGAAGTTGGGCGGAGCAGACAATCCGCTGCTTGTGTCCGTACGCTCGGGGGCCAAGTTTTCCATGCCCGGCATGATGGACACCATCCTCAACCTCGGTCTGAATGACGCGAGCGTCGAGGGCCTTGCCCGCCGCGCCTCCAATCGCCGCTTTGCCCTGGATTGTTATCGGCGCCTCATCCAAATGTTTGGCAATGTGGTGCTCGATATCGAGAAAAGTGCGTTTGTGGCGATCTTCGACCGCGTGAAGCGGAGGCGTCGCGCTAGAACCGACACGGAACTGTCCGCCGAAGGTCTCGAGCAGGTCATCGCTGCCTACCGGAAATTGATCCGCACCAGGACGGGTCAGGACTTCCCTCAGAATGCTTTGAACCAGCTACGCATGGCTCGCGACGCCGTCTTCCGCTCCTGGAACAACGACCGCGCCGTGACCTACCGCCGGCTCTACAACATTCCTGACGGCCTCGGCACAGCGGTGAACGTTCAAGCAATGGTCTTCGGCAATTTGGGCGACCGCTCCGGCACGGGCGTCGGATTCACACGCAATCCCGCCACCGGCGCCAAAGAATTCTATGGCGAGTTCTTGCTCAATGCCCAGGGAGAAGACGTCGTCGCCGGCATTCGCACCCCCCTCCCCATCAGCGACCTCAAGAAAATCATGCCCGAAGTCTTCGACCAGCTCCACCGCATTACTTCCCGGCTGGAACAGCATTATCGCGACGTGCAGGATTTTGAGTTCACCATCCAGGATGGCAGGCTTTACATGCTTCAGACACGCACCGGTAAGCGCACCGGGCAGGCCGCTGTCAAGATTGCCGTAGATTTTGTCCACGAGGGCTTGCTTGAGCCCCAGGAAGCCCTTTTGCGGGTCGAACCCGATCAGTTGAACCAACTCCTCCATCCCGTCATTGATCTCTCGCAGAAACTCAATAGGCTCGCCAAGGGCCTGCCCGCCTCACCGGGGGCTGCCGTCGGCCAGATCGTCTTCACTGCTAACGAGGCGGCCGCTCGCGGAAAGCAAGCGCCCGTGATCCTGGTTCGGGCGGAGACCGTGCCGGATGACATCCACGGCATGGAGGCGGCGGTTGGCATCCTCACCGCTCGGGGTGGCATGACCTCCCACGCTGCGGTGGTGGCGCGTGGCATGGGCAAGCCCTGTGTAGCGGGCTGTGAGGCCCTCCACATTGACGAAAGGAATCGCCGGTTGACTTTAGCCGGCAGAAGCCTCGTTGGAGGCGACTGGATTTCGCTCGATGGCGGCACCGGGGAGGTATTCCTTGGCCGCGCCCGAACCATCGAGCCGGACGCCTCCAGCGGCGACTTCGCCGAGTTCATCAAGTGGGCCGATGCTGCGCGCCAGCTCCGCGTCCGAGCCAACGCTGATATCCCACGCGATGCCCTAGCGGCTCGCCGCTTTGGCGCCGAGGGCATCGGGCTCTGCCGGACCGAGCACATGTTCTTTGCCCAGCACCGCCTGCCTCACATGCAGGCCATGATTTTGGCCGATACGGATGAGGGACGCCGCCGCGCGCTCAAGCGATTGCTCCCCATGCAGAGGAAGGATTTTGTCGAACTCCTGCGTACCATGAGTCCCTACCCCGTCACTATCCGGCTCTTGGATCCTCCTCTCCACGAATTCCTGCCCAAGCGGGAAAACCTCATGGTGGAGATTGCGCAACTGGAAGCCAAGCGCAAGAAAAGCCCGAAGCTGCCTCGCCTTAAAAAGCTCCTTCGCCGCGTCGAGGAGTTGCACGAGTTCAACCCCATGCTTGGTTTGCGCGGCTGCCGGTTGGGCATTCTTTACCCGGAGATTTCGGCCATGCAGGCGCGTGCCATCTTCGAGGCAGCAGTCCTGCTGGCCAAACAAGGAGTTAAAGTAATACCTGAGGTAATGATTCCGCTCGTCGGCTACGCGAAGGAACTCCAACTTCAACGACAGATCGTGGTCAAGGTAGCGGAAGAGGTCTTCAGAGAGAAGGGAATGCGAGTTGACTATTTGGTCGGGACGATGATTGAGTTGCCTCGCGCCGCTCTTGCCGCCGCTGAGATTGCCCAAGTGGCCGAATTCTTTTCCTTCGGCACGAATGATCTCACTCAAATGACGTTGGGCCTCTCACGTGACGACAGCCCACGCATCATCCGCGAATATGTTCGCATGAACATCTACGAGAAAGATCCTTTTGCCACGCTCGATCAGAGTGGCGTCGGCCAACTGGTGGAGATGGGCACCAGGCAGGGCCGGGCGGCCCGCCCCAAGCTGAAGGTAGGTATCTGCGGTGAGCACGGTGGCGACCCGGCTTCAGTGGAATTTTGCCATCGGGTCGGCCTCGACTACGTGAGCTGCTCGCCCTACCGTGTGCCGATTGCCCGTTTGGCGGCCGCCCAAGCGGCCGTCAGAGATAAGTTCAAAGATCGCCAGCCATCCACCAGCACTGCTTAGCAGAAAGGCAGCCGCCTGTATCAATCTGCTCGCTGTGCTTCGGGAACAGGAAAGACCACTTGCCGGCCGGCTCCAACGTGACCTCACCGGGCGGCGCCGCGCGGCCTTCAAGCCCTAAGTTGGCATGCGCAGGAAGAGATAGAGACCGCCAAACAGAAAGATCAGGTCGGCGGACCAGGCGCCCAGCAACGCTGGTAACTGGCCCACAGCTCCCATCGCCTCAAACAACCCTGAAATAGACCAGTAGAAGATCGCCAGGAGCAATCCGAGAGCAACGCCGCCGAGGGCCCCCCGCCGTCCGGCGCTAAACGAGAAGGGAACCCCGAGGAGCACGATGATGACGGTGAGGATCGGAAAGGCAAACTTCTTGTGCCATTGCACCGTCAGCCTCGTTGTGTCAAACCCCGCTTGCTTCAAATCGTTGATGTAGTTCTCGAGTTGCCACCAATTCATCTGCGACGACTCCCGAACCTCTTTCTTGAAGTAGGCCGGTGGCTCGGCGAGTTCGCTGAAGGTGTCCCCCGAAAAATTTCGGTAGGAGCGAACCTCCGCGCCTTCGAAATCGCGCACCCAGCCGCGCTCCATGATCCAAGCCTCCATCCCTGCTTCCCAGTGGGCGCGGCTGGCATAGATTCTCCGCGCCAACTGAAACGTCCTTGGGTCCAGTTCGTATACATTGAGATCACCGAACAGATTTGCGTCCGGGTCAAACAGCCGGTAGTTGTAAATACGGTTGCCTTGGCCGAAGATCCAGCGCCGTTCCGGCCGCAGATAGGTTTGCGGCGGACGACCTTTGATCAGGTTCCGCAGCCCATCTTGGCGCCGGTTGGCGTAGGGGAGGTAAGTTCCGTCCAGGGCGAAAAGGCCCGCAGCCAGCGCCCCGCAACACAACAAAATCGGGACCGACACGCGGTACAGGCTTATTCCGCTCGACCGCATCGCTGTTATCTCATTGCTTCGCATTAGCCCGCCAAAACTTACCAGCATGGCTACCATCGCGCTCAAGGGGGTAGCGAGGTAAACCCATCGGGGTGTCAGATAAAGCAGGTAGCTGGCCACGACGACCCAGGAGATCTGGTGCTTGCCGATATCGTCGAGCAATTCGAAGAAAGTGAAGGTGTTGAAAAGAACCACAAACCCGAGGAGAAGAATCACAAAGGGGTAGAGAAACGACTGGACAATATAAAGGTCAATGAGCCACGGAAATCCCACTGCCGGTTGGTACGCGGCGAGCGAACTGCCCCGCGCGGCCGCTAGGGCGCGCCTCCGCCGCAAACGGCGCAGAAACCGGCGTACGCTCAGCCATTTCTCCTCCAGCTCCTCCCACCAACTTTCCTCCCGCGGGACGCGCTCCATGCCTGCCAGCCCCAGCAATGCCACCAGCGTAAAAGCAGCGTTTGCCAACCACACTCCCCACGCCGGCGGAATCTGCCCCTGGCGTGCAGCCCCGACGCCCAGGATAAAGATCAGGTAATAGACCGAAATCAGCAACAGCGTAAGAACAAAACCAAGTGCTCGGCCTGCTTTGTGCGCGTGCGCCCCCAGCGGCAGCGCTACCAACGCGAACACCAGGCAGGCCCCCGGAAAGGCAAAGCGCCGGTAGAGTTCGACGCTCGCCGCACGCCACGCGGCTCCCCGCCGCTGGTGCCAAAGTTCCTGCAGTCCGAATTCGGGCAAGCGCCTGGCTCGCTGGCCGGCTGTTGTACCGCTGCCCACGCTGATGGCTAGGTCGCTGATGCTAAAGGTTGAGATCTGGTACCGTTCCGGTTCCCGGTCCGAATATTCGTGGCTAGCCCCGCCAGCGAGATGCAGTTGTAACCTCCCTGTTGTTGGTTCGTTGACAACCACCGCCTGTTCCGCTAACGTAATCCGCGAGGGGTCGCGAGCGGAAGTATCCGCCAAAAAAATTCCTTTCCAGTGTGTCCCGCCACGCTCGACATCCTGAAGGTAGAGAATGAAACTGGGGAAGCGCTCCTCGAAGACGCGGGGTTGAATCTCATAGCCTGCCTGGCTAGCCCGAAATTTCGCTTCCAGGTCGCTGAATCTCCGAGCTGCCGCCGGGCCAAGCCATATCGTCATGGCGAGCGTCAACAGCGCACCAGCCGTACCGAAAGCCATGACCGGGCTGAGCATCCGGCGAACGCTGGTACCCGTCGCCCGCAGGGCCACCAGTTCGCCGTCGCTCGACATTCGCCCGAGCGAGATCAAGATCCCCACCAGCACCGACATCGGAAGCGCAAAGGTCAGAACCCCGGGCAGGGTGCAGGCGACGAGCACGCCCATGTCTTCGAGCGGGGCCGACTGCCGCACCACCAGTTCCATCAACCGCACCAGTTGGGGAATGAGGAGGACAAACGTGAATACCATCAGCCCGATCACCCCGTGCGCTACCGCTTCACGCATGCTATGGCGAAAGAGAAGTCTCATGGGTTCTTGCCGCTGACAGCCAGATTCTACCAGAGCCCGGCAGCGCAACAAACGAAACAACCGGCCGGTTGCCTGCCCCGCGCTCCTCAACGGTGGTTGGAGCTTCGATGAAACCTATCTGGCTCGCCCTTCTCTGGCACATGCACCAACCCTCGTATCGCGATCCGGCCTCAGGTCGGTATTTGCTTCCCTGGGTCCGCCTCCACGCGCTCAAAGATTATCTGGGTATGGTCCTCAGTTTGGAACCTTTCCCGAACGTCCACGTCACGTTCAATTTAGTCCCCTCCCTCATCGAGCAGCTCGAACATTATGCTTCCGGTGATTTTATGGACGACTCCGATAAGCTCGCATTTGATGACCCGAGGGACATGACAGAAGAGGGGAAACAGCGGCTTCTCCTCTGGGCGTTTCAGGTCAACGAACGGCTTCTTCGGCGCTGGCCTCGCTATGGAGAGCTTTCACGTCGCGCTCGTGGCAAGCCGGAGAGGGTACGCACTGGCGGGGCTGCGCTTCCCCCGTTTTCCCAGGAAGATTGGACCGATCTGCAGGTTCTCTGGCAGTTGGCGTGGATGGACGAAATCTACCTGGAAAGCGATCCCCTGATCGCGCCTCTCTCTCGCCGGGGCCGGGGCTTTACGGAAGCCGACAAGCAAACTCTGAAAATGAAGCAAGCTGAGATATTGCATCGTGTGCTGCCTGCTTACCGCGCCGCGGCAGAACGCAGCCAGGTGGAGATCTCCACCTCGCCCTTCTACCATCCCATCCTCCCCCTTCTGTGCGACTCAAATGCCGCCCGCGAGTCCAATCCCTCGTCTCCCCTGCCCGCTAGGCGCTTCCGTCACCCGGAAGACGCACAAGAGCAGCTACTACGTGCCCAGCGGCTCCACGAGCGGGTGTTCGGCCGCCGGCCCGCCGGCCTCTGGCCTTCGGAAGGCAGCGTCTCGGAAGAAACGCTCGCCATCATTGCCCAGACCGGCTTCGAGTGGGCAGCCAGCGACGAGGGTGTGCTAGGCCGAAGCTTGGCGCTCGACTTCCACCGGGACGCAGCCGGCGCGCCGGTCGAGCCCCAGAAGCTCTATTCACCCTACCGCTTTGCCCATGGAAAGCACACCTTGAATTTGGTCTTTCGCGATCACTATCTTTCGGACCTGGTCGGCTTCGTCTATAGCCGCATGGAGCCGAAAGCGGCTGCTCGCGACCTCCTCGAGCGAGTGCGCCGCGCCGGCCAGTCGGTGGGAGACCGCTCCGCCCTCGTTAGCATCATTCTCGATGGTGAAAATGCCTGGGAATACTATCCGCGCAACGGCCGGGAGTTTCTGGACGAGTTCTACCGCCTCCTTGAACATGACCGGCAAATTCGCGCTGTAACGGTTTCCGAGGCGCTGGCTCAATTCCCGGAAAAGCCGCTGCTCGATAGAATCGTCCCCGGTTCGTGGATCAACGCCAACTTCAACATCTGGATGGGCCACGCCGATGATATTCGTGCTTGGGACCTTTTGAACGACGCCCGCGACCTCTATTCGCGCGCCTCCCAGAAAGTCGGACTAGAGCCCGAACGGCAAAGAGCCGCCCAGGATGCCCTGCTCGCCGCCGAAGGCAGCGATTGGTGCTGGTGGTACGGCCCGGAACACGCCACCAGCCAGGCCAATATTTTTGATCAACTCTACCGTCAATCTCTGAGCGAGGTTTACCACCAGCTCGGGGAAGTAGTCCCCAAGGCCCTCGGCCAGCCGGTTTCCACCGCTCCCATCCGCGCCCTCCTGGTGCTCCCCTCGGCTTACATCTCGCCGAAGATAGATGGCCGCGTCACCAGCTACTTCGAATGGTTGGGGGCCGGTCTCTATAGCGCCGACCAGCGCTCGGCGGCGATGCATGGTCGGCGTTCTTGTCTTCAGACGCTTTATTACGGCTTCGACTCTACCCAGCTTTACTTGCGGCTGGATTTCTCTTCCCAAGGGGAGTGCCGGCTCGACGACTGCTCGCTTCGCCTCAGCATACAGGGCGCCCGAGAAACTGAAGTATTGCTCAACATCCGGATGCGCCGGATCGCCTCTGCCGGCCTTCGCCGTGAAACAGGATGCGTTTTCGAACCGGTCCAAGCAGACCAGCTCGAGGCTGCCCTGGACAAGGTGCTCGAAGTGGCGCTCAACCGTGAACTCGTTGGCAACCCTGCTGAAGGGATTCTTCGTATGGGCGTGTCACTCTGGCATTCCGGGCTGCCCCTGGACGCCCTCCCCGCCGCGGGCGCCATCGAAGTGTCGCTTGGCTCGGAAGCCTTTGCCTGGCCAAGCCTGTGAGAAGGTTTAGTTCGAAGACCTCAGCGCCGCTGCCCCGCCATCGCGCGGCTGAACGCGGAAAAGCCGCACCGCCACGTCTGCCGGTCCAAGCCCAACCGCAATCATCGTCATGAGCGAATTGCTTTTCGTCCGAATGAGGGCAAGATCGTTCGAGCCACGATCTACCACAAGCAGCACCCCTTCACCCGGTGCCAGTGCCATCGCCACCGGCTCCTCCCCCACCGGAATGCTGCTGATCCATTGCCGGTTGCCGACATCGAGGACGATCACCCGATTGGCGGCGGGGTCGGCAACGTAAAGCGTGTTCTTTGATCCCAGCAGGCCCCTCAGCGGTCGCGAACCCACCAGCATCTGATCCGCCACCTCGTTCGTCCAGGTATTGATCGCTGCCACGGTGTGAGAGCCGGCGTTCAGGACGTAGGCTTCCCCGCCATCGGCCTTGAGCACCAGATCAGCCGGTTCCTTGCCAACGCGAACGTGGGTCAAAAGGGCGCCGTGCACAAGGTCCACCACCGAAACTCGATTATCCGCTTCGTTGGCCACAAATACTTTGCTTCCGTCATGCAGGATGGCCAGCGCGCCGGGCTTTTTCCCCACCCGGACAGCCCCCAACTTCTTGCCGGTTGCCGCCTCCACCCAGGCAATCCCGTCCTCGCCCGCCAAGCTCACCACCACAAGTTTTCCGTCGGCACTCACTCGCAGTTGCCGCGGCTCTTTCCCTATGGGAACCGTCCCCACCACTCGTCGTGATCGGGCATCGATACGTGTCAAAGAATCGGAGCTGCTGTTGGCGACAAAGGCGTGGTTGCCGTCAGGCGAAAATTCAAGCCAGGCGGGAACGCGTCCCACGCTGATGCGGGCGATTTCGCGCAGGCTCCCAATGTCGAGAATAGCAATTTGATCGGCCGCGGAACACAGTATCCACAACTCGTTTCGCTTGGGATGAAGGCGGAGCTGGGAGGGACCGCGCGGCGTCGGCAAATCCGCCCGCACCCGCAGCCATTGTAGGTCCACTACGGTCACACTGTTGCTGTCCCGGTTGGCCACGAAGGCATAGATCCGTTGGCTCGATTCCAGGATGAGGGGGGCTTTTTCCTGCAGTAACAGAATGGCTGTCCAGACCCCCAGCAGCAGAGTTAGAACGAGGAAGCGAGGATTCAGTTTCACTGGCCGTTGGCCGCCCGGCCGATGACCTTGGCAATCTGGCGGATCTCAACCATCAATTGTTCGAACTGCTCCGGCGGGAGGGACTGCATGCCATCGGACAGCGCCTTGTCGGGCTGGTGGTGGACTTCGATGAGAAGCCCGTCGGCGCCCACTGCCACTGCCGCCCGGGAGAGGGGAATGACCTTGTCGCGCCTCCCGGTGCCGTGGCTCGGATCCACCAGGATCGGCAGGTGGCTCACTCGCTTCACCGCTGGCACCACCGAGAGATCGAGCGTGTTGCGGGTGTGGTCGGCAAAGGTCCGGACTCCGCGCTCGCAAAGGATTACGTGGTAGTTGCCCTCGGCCATCACGTATTCGGCCGCCATCAGAAACTCATCCAGTGTGGCCGACATGCCGCGCTTGAGCAGGACCGGCTTCCTCGCTTTGCCGGCTCGCTTCAAAAGCGAGAAGTTCTGCATGTTGCGCGCCCCAATCTGGATCACGTCGGCGTACTCTTCGACCAGGTCGAGCGACTCGTTATCCACTGCCTCGGTGACGATCCCCAACCCATGCGCCTGGCGCACCTCCGCCAAAATTTTCAACCCCTCCTCACCCAGCCCTTGGAAGCTGTACGGGGAAGTGCGAGGCTTGTAGGCGCCGCCTCGAAACAGCTTTACCCCGGCGGCTTTCACCGCCTTGGCAATGGCCATGGCCTGCTCCCGGCTTTCGATGGCACAAGGGCCGGCAATCACAGCAATGCCGGGGCCGCCAATCTGCGCCTCGCCGATTTCGATCACCGTGTTTTCCGCTTTGATCTCCCGGCTGACCAGCTTGTAGGGCTTGCTGACCGGGATGCACTCCACCACCCCGGGCATCGCCTCGATATTCCCGAGGTCCACGGCCCCGGGGTTGCCGGTGATCCCGATCGCCGTCCGGGTAGCGCCGGGGATCGGGTGTGCGTGGTAGCCCAGGTGCTCGATCGCCTCGCAGACCGCGCGCACCTCCGCCTCGCTGGCGTGGGCTTGCATGACGACTAACATGGCGTCGGCTTCACCTGTGCCCGCAGGTTCCGCTGCGGTGGTTTGAGTCTAGCCCAATCCACTTGGCGGAAGCAACCGGCTCTCCTTGACCGCTCGTTTCACCCTCTGTTAGCATAGCGATTTTGAACTTGTCCTTGGAAAACTTGCTGGGGGATACGCTCAACGAAGAGGAGTGAACAGTAAGGTCAAAATCGGAATCCACACTTCAATCGCTGGCAAGCTCGAAAACGCGATTGAAACCGCGCACCAACTCGGCTGTGACACCTTTCAGATTTTTTCTTCCAGTCCGCGGCTTTGGGACGCGCGCCAGCTCAACACCGTCGAAGCGCAAACCTTTCGCCATCGCCGCGCCGAGCGGGGACTCTCTCCCCTCGTTATCCATGACAATTATCTCATCAACCTTGCCTCCCCCAGCGCCCTTATCCGCTCCCGCTCCATCCACGCCTTCCACCATGAGCTGCGCCGGGCGCTGGCTCTCGGGGCAGACTATCTGGTCGCCCACCCGGGCAGTCCTCTGGGGGGCGACCGCAAACAGGCCATCCGCGACGTGGCCCAGTCGCTGCGGGAAGCGGTTCGCACCCTCGCCCTCGACGGCCTCCAAATTTTAATCGAAAACACCGCCGGCCAGGGCGACTCGCTGGGCGCGCGGCTCGAAGAGCTGCGAGATATTTTGGACGCGGCTGCCGATTTGCCCGTCGGCGTTTGTTGGGACACGGCCCACGCCTTCGCCAGCGGTTACGATATTCGCACCCCGGAAGGCGTGGAAACGACCCTCTGGGAAACCGAACGTCTGATTGGGCTGACTCGCGTTCCCGTCATCCACGCCAATGACTCCAAGGCGCCGCTCGGTTCCCGCGTTGACCGGCACCAACATATCGGCCGCGGCAAGATCGGTCTCGAAGCCTTCCGTCGCCTGTTGAACCACCCGGCTCTCGAAGGAAAAGCTTTTATTCTGGAAACACCGATTGACCGCAAGGGCGACGACCGCCGCAACGTTCGCGCGCTCAAAAAGCTGGCCGGACAGACATATAGGACACAATCACAGAGGAGCCGTACACGACGTGGCTGAGTATGATCCCCAGACCATCGAGTTGAAGTGGGAGAAAGCTTGGGAGGAACAACATCTTTTTGAAGCCAGGCCCGATCCTTCCCGACGGAAATACTACCTGCTGGAGATGCTGCCCTATCCCTCCGGTGTTCTGCATATGGGTCACGTGCGCAACTATTCGATTGGCGATGCGGTGGCGCGCTTCAAGCGCTCGAGCGGCTTCAACGTCCTCCACCCCATCGGGTGGGATTCCTTTGGTCTTCCGGCGGAAAACGCGGCCATCCAAAACAAGGTTCATCCTCGCGTCTGGACGGCCGCCAACATCAGCCACATGCGCAGCCAGTGCCAACGTTTTGGCTTCAGCTACGACTGGGAACGGGAAATCTCCAGTTGCGAGCCCGAGTACTACCGTTGGAACCAATGGTTCTTCTTGCGCATGCTGGAGCGGGGTTTGGCCTATCGCAAACGCAGCCGCGTGAACTGGTGCCCTCAGTGCCATACTGTGCTCGCCAACGAGCAGGTGGTGGACGGCTGTTGCTGGCGTCATGAAGAGACCCCGGTCGAGCAAAAGGAGCTCGAGCAATGGTTCTTGAAGATCATGGCTTACGCTGATCAGTTGCTCGAGGATAGCAAGCAACTCGAGGGCGGCTGGCCTGAACGCGTCCTGACGATGCAGCGCCACTGGATTGGCAAATCGCACGGCGCGCGCGTTCACTTCAAAATCGCCAAGTCCGAAGACATCGTGGAGGTTTTCACCACCCGTATCGACACCATCTATGGCGCGAACGCCGTTGTGTTGGCACCCGAACACCCGATGGTCGAGAGACTCCTTGCTGGCGTCGCTGGCGCCGCGCGCATGATGCAACAAGTCGAGCGGATGCGCCAGCAAGCCGGTCGCGCCGCCATCACTGGCCACTTCGAGAAAGAAGGGCTGTTTACCGGAAAGTTTACCGCGAATCCCTTCTCCGGCGACCTCTTGCCCCTTTGGATAGGCAACTTTGTGCTGATGGAGTACGGCACCGGCGCAGTCATGTCCGTTCCCGGCCACGATCAGCGCGATTTCGAGTTCGCGAAAAAATATCATCTGCCGGTTCGTTTAGTCGTCCAGCCGATGGATGGCGTCTTGAACGCGGAAACCATGCAGCAAGCCTTTGAAGCTTATGGCCGCACCGTAAACTCCGGCCCGTACTCCGGCCTGCCCTCGGAGCGGGCGATTGCTCGCATGACAGCGGATGCGGTGGCGCGCGGCTTTGCCAAGGCGGAGACCATTTATCGCCTCAAGGATTGGGGCATTTCCCGCCAGCGTTACTGGGGAACTCCCATCCCGGTTATCTACTGCGGCGAATGTGGCGTGGTGCCCGTGCCCGACAAAGATTTGCCCGTCCTCCTGCCGGAAGTGGTTGAGATCACCGGCAGCGGGCACTCCCCCCTGGCCGAGTCGCAGGAATTTGTGAATGTTGCCTGCCCCAACTGCCGTCGGCCAGCCAAGCGCGAAACCGATACGATGGACACCTTCTTCGATTCCTCCTGGTATTTCTATCGTTACACCGACGCCAAAATCTCCACCGCGCCGGTCAATCGCGATGCCGTCAGTTACTGGTTTCCCATTGACCAGTACATCGGCGGCATCGAACACGCCATCCTTCACCTGATCTACGCCCGTTTCTTTACCAAAGTCATGCGTGACCTGGGGCTTATCCGGCTCGATGAGCCCGTCTCGCGCCTCTTTTCGCAGGGCATGGTTCTCCACAAGGGCGTCAAAATGTCAAAGTCGCGCGGCAACGTTGTCGACCCGGATGACATGGTCAAGCAATACGGCGCCGACACAACCCGTCTCTACGTCCTCTTTGCTGCCCCCCCGGAAAAGGAATTCGAGTGGAGTGAGCAGGGAATCGAAGGCGCTCACCGCTTTCTTCACCGTCTTTTCCGGATCGTTGCCAAGCATGCGCCGGCCTTGCGCCAGGTAACTGCCGACGACCCCGCCACCCTGGTCACCGAGCGCATCTCGGCCCGTGAGCGGAAACTGCTGCGCAAGGCCCACCAGACCATCCGCCGCATTTCTCGCGACTTTGAGGGCCGCTGGCACTTCAATACCTCGATTGCCGCCATCATGGAATTGGTAAACGAGCTTTACGCCGCCGAGCCGCTCGATCACGAAATAGCGCCGGGCATCTTGAAGCAGGTGATGGATATCACTGCCATCCTTATCTCTCCCTTTGCTCCACACCTGGGAGAAGAGTTGTGGGAAATGCTGGGGCATGCTGGCGGCCTGGCCGCCGTACCCTGGCCCAAACACGATGCCGAACTTGCTCAGGAGGAGCAATTCGAGATCGTGATTCAGATCAACGGCCGGCTCCGCGGAAAGATTCTGGTACCGGGCGACCTGGCAGAGGACGAGTTGATCGAGCGGGCCCTGAACGATCCGCGCATCTCCCGCCTTATGGAAGGCAGGCGACCGCTGAAAACGATTGTGGTCCCGAACAAGCTCGTGAATATGGTCCTCGCTTGACTGCTGCTATGCAGATGGGTTTTCTTGAGCTCGAGGTCTGGGAACAGAACTATCTGTCGGAAGCTTTGTCCGAACATCAACTTCGGTTCGACGGGCGGGCGTTAGGGCCTGACAATCTGGCTTCGTTTCAGGACTGCGATGTGCTCTCGGTGTTCATCTCGTCCCGCATCACCAACCAGGCGATGGCGCAAATGCCCCGGCTGAAGCTCATCTCCACCCGTTCCACCGGCGTCGACCACATAGACATCGCCGCGTGCCACCAGCGCGGTATCAGTGTCGCCAACGTGCCGGCATACGGCGAGTACACGGTGGCCGAGCATACCTTCGCCCTCATCCTGTCGCTGTCGCGTTTTGTTCACAAATCTTATCTTCACGCCCGGCAGGGCCGGTGGGATCTAGCCAAGCTCACCGGCTTTGATCTTCAGGGCAAGACCATCGGCGTGATCGGAGCGGGAAAAATCGGCTTGCACGTGATCAAGATAGCCCGAGGCTTTAGCATGCGGGTGCTTGCCTGCGACCTTCGCCAGGATCGCTTCCTTGCCGATCTTCTCGGTTTCCGCTATGCCGCGCTCGACGAGTTGCTTCGGGAGAGCGACATCGTTTCGCTGCACATACCCTACTCGCCGGAGAATCACCATCTCATCGACCGGGCCCGGCTCGCTCAGATGAAGCGAGGCGCGCTCCTCATCAACACCGCCCGCGGTAGCCTGGTGGACACCGCCGCTCTGGTCGAAGCTCTCGAATCAGGCCAACTTGGCGGTGCTGGGCTGGACGTCCTCGAAGGCGAAGATTTGATTCGCGAGGAGAAGCAGCTCCTGCACTCTGAGCAGAGCGTTGAAACCCTGCGCACCCTCCTTCGCCACCACGTCCTCGTCGGCCGCGATGATGTCGTCTATACCCCTCACAACGCCTTCAACAGCAGGGAGGCATTGCAGCGTATTCTGGTGACGACCGTGGAGAACATCCAAGCCTGGGCTCGTGGTGTATCCTTGAATCGGGTGGTGTAGCCATCATGGAGTCTCGGGACGCTTTCCGCAAAGGGTTCCGCGTCGCCTGGTCCGAGCGTCGCATCGTCGCTGTGGAAATCGCCTGGCGCTGGGGATTCTGGGCTGCGGTCAGCGTGCTTGCGTTGGCCACCCTTGCTCTCTGGCTTGACTCGGTCCCGCTCAGTTCTGCTGACATCCGCAATCTTCGGGCGGGTCCGCCCTGGCTGGTCGCCGCAACCCTGGTAAGCATTCTCTCAACCGCCGCTGCTCACGCCAAAACGGCCTTAGCCCTCAGCTTGCTGGGCTCTTTCCTGATGTGGTGGATTGTCGGTTCGGCCGTCAGGGCCCGCATCGGGACATGGCTTGTCGGCTATCTGGCAAGCACCGCCCGGCGGTCAACGGCAGGAGACTTCGGAGTGATGCTTGCCTATCACGCTGCCTGGTTTCTGGTGACTGGCCTGTGCCTTTTCATTGCCGACAGCATCCTTGGCCGGGCGGTTTTTCGTCCGGGAAGCCACCGCTTTTTTAGCCAGGCCTCATTTCTGAGCGGCTCGGTCGGCATCGCTGCTATTCTCCTTTTCTGGCAATTTTTTTCCTGGCTCTTGTCTCTCGGCCGCTCCTATGCCATTTGCGAGCAAACCGATCTTCTCGCCGGGCTCGGTCTCAGCCTGTCGCATCTTGGCGAATCGCTGGTCGCTTTTCTTGCCTTCGCCACCACCTTTTTCCTTCTGCGATGCGCAACCTTTCTCATCGGATCGCTCCTGGTAGTTCTCCTGAGCTTTCTGCCTGACTGGGACAGGGGCAGAGCGGTCTTGATGGCACTGCCGCTGGCAGCGCTGTTCATTTCGATCCCGTGTCGCTTTTTGGCTACTGCCCAGAGCGCGGGCTATCTGGCGCTGACAAGACAAGAACCGGCTCCGGCCGGGGCCGCGCCGGGGGAGCTGCCGTCATGAGCATCCCCGGCGGCATTGTCGTTCTCGATTTCGGTTCGCAGTACACACAATTGATCGCCCGCCGCATACGCGAGCAAGGCGTCTATTCCGTCATCCTGCCGTGCACCGTATCGCTCGAAGAGATTCGGGCCTTTGCGCCTTGCGGGCTTGTGTTGTCTGGCGGGCCGGGTTCGGTGTACGACCCCGGCGCTCCCGTTTGTGACCGCGGAATCTTCGGGTTGCGCCTCCCCATCCTCGGCATCTGCTACGGCTTGCAGTGGCTGGCCCACACTCTGGGCGGCAAAGTGGAGCGCGCGGAGCGGCGAGAATACGGCCCGGCACAGCTCGAGATTTGCGGTTCCTCTCTGCTCCTCGCCGGTCTCCCCAAAAGGCTCCGCATTTGGGCCAGCCATGGCGATCACGTCGCCAGTCTCCCGCCGGGATCCCGCGTTGTCGCCGCCACCGAGAGTGCCGTCGCCGTCATGGAAAATCCCGCCCAACAGATCTACGCTGTCCAGTTTCACCCCGAGGTCCAGCACACCGACCGCGGCGCGGACATCCTCCACAATTTTGTTTTTGCCATCTGTCATGCCAGCCCGACTTGGGACAGGCGTTACTTTGTCCAGCACACTGTCGAAAGTGTTCGGCAGCGGGTGGGGAAGGGCAAAGCGATTTGCGGGCTGAGCGGAGGGGTAGATTCCACGGTCGCGGCCACGCTGGTTCACCGCGCCATCGGCAACCAGTTGACCTGCCTCTTTGTGGACAACGGCCTTCTCCGGGAGGGAGAGTTCGCCGCCATGCTTCCTCGCCTCGGGCGTCTGGGTTTGCAGGTGATTGGCGTGGACGCCTCCGCCCGATTTCTCGCGCGCCTCGCCGGGGTGGTGGAGCCTGAGGAAAAGCGCCTTCGCATCGGCCATGAGTTCATTGCGGTATTTGAAGAGGAGGCCGGCAAACTGGGCCAAGTGGATTTTTTGGTGCAGGGGACACTCTATCCAGATGTCATCGAATCGCAATCGGTTCGCGGCCCCTCCGCCACCATCAAGACGCACCACAATGTCGGCGGCCTGCCCGACGTGATGCAACTGGCGCTCATTGAGCCCTTGCGCGACCTCTTCAAGGACGAAGTCCGGGCCGTCGGCCGCGAACTGGGCCTTGATGCGGCTATTCTCGGCCGGCATCCTTTCCCCGGTCCCGGCTTGGCGGTCCGCATCCTGGGCGAGGTGACGCCGGAGCGGCTTCAGATCTTGCGGAAAGCCGATCAGATTTTTACCGATGAGATCCGGCAAGCTGGCTGGTACGAGAAATTGTGGCAAGCTTTTGCCGTCCTGTTGCCGGTGCGAAGTGTCGGCGTGATGGGTGACTCGCGCACCTACGCTTATACTCTGGCCCTTCGCGCCGTGCACTCCGAGGATGGCATGACGGCCGACTGGGCGAGACTGCCGGGCGAGCTATTGGAGCGAATCTCCAGCCGCATCGTGAACGAAGTCCAGGGTGTGAACCGTGTTGTATTGGACATCAGTTCGAAGCCACCCAGTACCATCGAATGGGAATAAGAACCCCCTCCCTATGCCATTCCTGAGAAGTCGGAAAAAGGGGTTGCCGGTCGGCCGAAACCATGAAAAAGCTTTGAATCTTGAAACCGGAATCACCCAAGGCGCGTCGTACCAGTGACGAGGGAGGGGACTGGGTGAGTGAGCCTGTCGCTTCACCTCGCAGCGAGTCTCCGGATGCAGAAGCCGAACTGGTCCGACGCAGCCAGGCCGGGGAGTGGGAAGCATTCGGGCAACTGGTTCGCCGCCACCAGAGCCGAGTCTTTTCCATTGTGCGTCGCCTCTTGCGCCGGCGCGAAGATGTGGAAGACGTGGCCCAGCAGGCCTTCGCCAAGGCCTACTTCTCCCTGCGCCGTTTTGACTTCCGCTCGGCATTTGGCACCTGGCTGTATCGCATCGCTGTCAATGAATCCTATGACTGGCTGCGCAAGAAGCGAGTGCGGCGCCTCGTGTATGAAGCCGACCTTAACGACGACCAGCTCCGGCGGTTGGAGCAGATTGCCGAGGAAGAGCGCGGCGAGCCGGCTCCGTCGCGCCGGGCCGAGGCCTCCGACCTTGTGGCTCGGCTCCTGGATCGCATCTCCCCTCAGGATCGTCTGCTCTTGATCCTGAAGGAAGTGGAAGGTTTTTCGGTGGAAGAAATCGCCGAAATAACGGATATGAATCCGAACACGGTAAAGGTCCGAATGTTTCGCGCCCGCGAGCGCCTGGCCAAGGCGCTCGAGCGCATGGGGCGCAGGAAGGAGGGGCGTGAGCATGAAGTGTAGGGAGTTTCATCAGCATCTTGAGGATTGGCTCGAAGAGAAGGCTGGCGGCGAACTAGTGGCGCTCCTGGAGAACCACCGCGCGACTTGCCCGGCTTGCCGCGCTTTGGTCCATCGCGCCCGCAAGGCGTCGCGGATGCTGCGCCTTTTGGCTGTTGATTCGCCTGAGCCGGCCCCTGGCTTTTACACTCGCTTGCGCGCCCAAATCCGGGAACAGGAAGAACAGGAGCGACGCTGGGGCCCGATGGAAGCATGGGCGCGGCGGCTGGCGTGGGGATTGTCGGTTGCCATTTTGATCCTGGCAATCTATTTGAACACGACCG